>JAGHBQ010000202.1 GCA_021160945.1 Thermoplasmata archaeon | reverse complement strand
AGCTTTTATGATAGCTCTCATTTTCAATGAAATTTACCTCCTTGATTATATTTTTGCATTCAGATATTTTTTAATTTTCTTGGGAATTTTTCTTTTAGAAGACAAATTTTATAGGGCATTTCTGATAAGTAAGAGCAAAACGCTTAAAGATAAATTCTTACTCGTGGAGAATTTTAAAAGTAAGGCAAAGGCTCATCTAACTGTGACACTTGTTATTCTTATAGTATCTTCCAGCTGGGGCATAATATCTCTTCTCTCAGGTTTCTGGGAGTACACAATAGAATTTTCTTCAGAGCTTACCTACATACTGCCCTGGTACATTGGGATATATGTTGGATGGCTAGTCTATCTTTCCCATCTTAAATCGCAGTACAAGAAGATCGTACTTAGAATTCTTCGAAAGCAAAATACAAAGCTGAAAATATATCATCTTATTCTGGTGCACAACAGCGGAAAACTCATTGCCGTGGTCTCCCTAAAACCTCTTGGTGAGAAAGAGCAGGAAAAATTAAAGAATGAAATCATTGTCAGGAGAGAGGATTTCCACTGGAACGATCTGAAGGTGGCTCTTGAGGAGGAAAAGAGTATAAAACTGGCTGTTGTTTATAAGGGAATGCTGACTCAGAAATTGAGGTTTAAAATGAAAAATATTCTGAGAAAGATACTAATAGCGCACCCAGCTGTAAAGAACGGTGAGGTAAGTGTAGATGAGATTTACGAAATAGAGAGCGTGCTTCAACAAGAATTGCTAGGGTAAAAATAAATAGATGGTAAGCATAAAGGTTTCCCATGAAATCTGGCGAGAATCCACCAGAGGATATTTATGTGTTTATAGAAGTGCCCAAGGGAAGCAACATAAAATGTGAATATGATTTTGAGATGAAGGTTATTAAGGTAGATCGTGTTCTTCACACAGCATCCTTTTACCCTTTCAACTACGGATTTATTCCCAATACCAGAGAGGAAGATGGTGATCCAATAGATTGCCTGGTTATCTCCTACGATTCTCTCCCCCATGGAGTTGTTGTGAGATCTGTGCCTGTAGGTATGCTTGTAACTGAGGACGAACACGGAGTGGATCGCAAGATAATAGCTATACCCCATCCCCAAGTAGATCCGAGAGGTGAGAGGATAAAGGATATAGGAGACATACCTAAGGGCATACTCCGGCAAATAGAGCACTTTTTCGAGCATTATAAGGAGTTGGAAAAAAATAAATGGGTAAAAATAATTGGATTTAAAAATGCAAAGGATGCAAAAGACGCAATTAAAATGGCCATGGAGAGGTTCAAAAATGGAAGTGGAAATTAAAGCAAAAATTGAGAACAGAGAAAATGTGGAGAATAAACTGAGAGAATTAGGTGCTATATTTGTAGGAGAGGAAACGGAAGAAGATATCTATTTCCAGCATCCATCCAGAAATTTTGCACTCACAGATGAGGCACTCAGAATAAGAAATGGGAAGGTTCTCACATACAAGGGACCAAAGGTTGATAAAGATACCAAATCTAGAGAGGAGATAGAAGTTAACATAGAGAATGGAAATAAGATGAGGGAAATTTTAAAAAAATTGGGATTTGTACCTGTTGCCAAAGTGAGAAAAATAAGAAGAATCTATAAAATTGGAGAGGTTACTGTCTCCATAGATCACCTTGATCTACTAGGTGACTTCGTAGAAATCGAGTGCATAGGAGAATATTCATCCTCACGGCATAAGGTGTTTCAACTGGCAACGCTTTTAGAATTGAGAGAGTTCATAAGAAAATCTTATCTGGAGTTGCTGATAGAAAAAATAGGAAGAATTAAGGACCAGGGACTATGAGACTTTTATCCAGTTTGTTTTCATTGGCAAGTAAGAATTCATCACTCATTTTCAGGCATTTTCTTGGGCATATGTCAACACACTGAGCACAGAAAACGCATCTTGATACATATATTTTTATTTTTAGGGGCGCAGCTAGTTTGGCGCCTTCTTTGCAGTGCATTATTATCCACTTTTTATCTCTAACTATTTCTATCGCTTTGGAGGGACATACCTGTGCACAGAGTCCACACCCCACACACGAGTCTATATCGTATCGAATCTTGCCTCTGAAATCAGGAGGTGTGGGCACTGGAGGCACTATTTTGGCCTTTCCTCCCTGCACTCTTCTAAGGAATTGGTGAACATTTTTTGGTGCATATTTTGCTGGAAACTTATTAGTTTTCGGTTTTTTGAAGAGTAATTTCCAAACCTCATTAATCATCATTTCAATCACCTCATAGAAGAATATCCAAGGCAATGAGTACCAGGGCAATCAACGCAGCCAGCGTAAGATATCCCCAGTACACTTTGACCACCTGATCTACCTTGAATCTTGCTACAGAAACGCGGATGAACGTCATAGAGAAGAAGATCACTATCTCCAGTTTTAGGAGATAGAAGAGAAAATCTATAGCGTTCCAGGCTATGGATGGCAGATGTATAGAGCTGCCAAGATAGGTGGAGAGATTGTAGGGGAAGAAAAGAGCAACTATCAAGGAGGCCATAACCACCGTCTTCACAGCGTCGGCTAGGTAAAATAGACCAAGGTTTCTGCCAGAATATTCAACAAATACACCCTCAGCTATTTCTGTTTCTGCCTCAGCTATATCAAAGGGGACCTTTGTTATCTCTCCAGTTGTTACAAGAATCATCACCACAAGGAGAATAATTGCCCCAATTATTCCGAATGGCCCCATTATATTCCATACAGGATATTTTGTGAAGGTGGTGAGAGAGAAAGCGGCTTCTCCAGGATAAAGCGTGCTTATCTTCCACCCAAGAGCTATAATTGTCGTTGCGAGTGGAAATTCATAGGACATCATAAGAACCATCTCTCTCTGAGCACCCACAGTTGCAAAGGGAGAGCCTGATGCAAAGCCTCCAGCCACCATGGCAAGAGAGGGTATTGTCAGGAGATAGAGAATGAGTATCACATCTCCATATCCCTTTAAAATTGGAGGTATGGAGCCCATTGGTATGTAAAGAAGAATTGCGATGACAGAGGTGAGGCATACAATAGGTGCGACATTATAAAGCCATGCAACAGCATTTCTGGGCACTACATTTTCTTTACAGAACAATTTTTTCACATCCAAGAACGGCTGTATTACAGGTGGGCCAACTCTCCATTGCATATGGGCCGCCAGTTTTCTGTCTATACCCTTGGTTAGGAGCCCAAATATCATTCCGAAGACAGCGACAAGAAAGACACCAATAATTATTTCCACAAAATGAATAATTTCATCTGCCATTTCTCATCAACCTCCTGGTCTTCTTAACACTCAATTTATGCATGTATTCTTTCGTGATCTGAAATTCTTTCTTTTTCTCCACATCAACCACAGTTACTCTGTTCAAACAAGATATACAGGGATCAGTGCTCGCAGCCACTATGGGCACATCCGCAATCTGCCCGCCAAGAAGCATAGGAATCCAAGGGAGAACATTGTTGTATGTGGGTGCTCTTATCTTCCAGGAGAAGAAAGGCTCCTCTCCAGCTTTAAGACGAACATAATGAATATCCTCCCCTCTTGGAGCTTCAACTCTGCCAATGCCCTCACCCTCTGCTTTCTTTAACTTCATCTTTAGCCTCACCAAATTCTTCTCCGCCAAGAGGGGACCAGAGGGCATGTTATCCAGAGCCCAGTTTATTATCTCGATACTCTGCTTTACTTCGAGAAGACGGACTACGATGCGATCATAAACATCTCCGTGGACTTCGCCATTATATATATCTGGAGTTATGGCTTTAACTTCATAATCTCCATAGGCAGCATAGGGAAAATCTTGACGAACATCCTTTGGCACACCTGATGCCCTCGTGGTGGGTCCCACAGCACATAGCTTAAGAGCATCTTCCCTGGTTAGAATTCCAACATCACGGGTTCTCATCTTTATGGTCGGATCCTGGAGAAATATTTCCTCAATCTTCCTGAACTTCTCAAGATAGAACTTCATACCTTCCCTTAGTTTCTTTGCTCCATTCTCCTTTATGTCTCTCCTTACTCCACCAAACATCATAATTGCCTTGGTAACACGATTTCCTGTGAGATATTCAATTAAATCCATCACATTCTCTCTCAGTGCCCAGGTGTAGTGAAAAACAGTATCGAAGCCTATTTCATGGGCGGCTACTCCAGCCCAGAGAAGATGGGAATGAATCCTTTCAAGTTCGGCTGCGATCGTTCTTATGTATTCAGCTCTCTCAGGAACCTCTATCTCTGCAGCTTTTTCCACAGCCTGAACCATGCATAGAGGATGGCATATGTTGCATATACCGCATACCCTCTCAGAAAGATAGATGCTCTGAATAGGATTATTTCTATTCATTCCTATCCATTCAATTCCACGATGCACCTGAGAGCAGAATACATCAACACCTATTATCTTCTCACCAGATACTTCCAGCTTAAGAGTTATCGGCTCATGAAGGGCTGGATGCAAAGGTCCCACGGGAATTGTGTATGTTTCACTCATTTTTTCTCACCCTCCTTCCATGTCTCATACAACTTGTTCAACATCTCGCTGGGAAATGTCTCATCTCTCCTCCACGGATATTTACCTTCCGGCCAGTCTGGAGGCAGGAACATGTGTCTCGTATCTTTCAGACCTATAAATTCTACACCAACCATTTCATGAATTTCCCTTTCAGAAACAAGCGCTCCTGGTATGAGATCCGTTATTGTTTCAATCTTAAGATCATTTTTGGGAAGAGTTACACCCACAGATATCATCTTCTCACCATTAAAAGAGCCATATCCCACAGAAAAGTGATAAAGAAGCTCAATTTCCTCTCCGAAATCTGTGGCAGATATTATGGAAAAATGAGGATATTTCTCTATCTCAAATAGAAATTTTACAAACTTCTTGAAATCTTCCCTCTTAATCCTGACGAATAAAGTTTCCTCCTCTATTTTCTTAACTCCATGAGACTTTCTCTGAACTTTTATATCTGCTTCGAAATTCTCCTTTATTTTTTTCACTATATCTTCAACATTCATCGATTCTCACCTCTTAGCCTTTCTAATTTCATCCAGGCTTTCACAACACCATCTATTATTGCTTCTGGTCTCGGAGGACAGCCAGGAACATAGACATCAACGGGAATAATGCGGTCTACTGGACCAGCAAGATCATAGGATTCATGGAATACACCTCCGCTTATTCCACAGGAGCCAACAACAATCACCTCCTTTGGATCAGGTACCTGTTCATAAAATCTCTTTAGTTTATCTACCATATCCCTTGACACGGGTCCGGTTACAAGGAGGGCATCCGCGTGCCTTGGAGACCCCACAAGCTTTATTCCAAACCTCTCAACATCGTATCTGGGAGTTAAGGCAGCTAAGATTTCTATATCGCAGCCGTTGCAGGAGCCTGTATTAACATGGAATACCCAGAGAGACTTATCAAAGCTTCTATTTGGCTTTGGCATCAGAAACCACCCCACAGGAAGTAGATGAACAGCATCATTGCAAGAATTCCAATATACCATCCCACATAATCATTAACGATTCCTGTGTGAATTTTTCTGAGTAAGCTGTAATAGCTCTTAAGAGCAGAGGCAAATCCCCAGTAAATGTTACCCGCTCTTACATGGAGAGCTTCCTTTGATTCCGGTCCATATCCAGATAGGAAGGGATCCGTCTGCATACTACCTTTTTTATAGGAACTTTCTCCTCTTCTCCATATGAGATAAGAGAGTAGTACCAGGATGAAGAAGATCAGCATCCAGACAAGAGGATTCCAGAACCCGGAAGGTGTGGTAAAGGTGTTCCACCAGCTCATCACGCACCACCTCCAAGCACGCGGGCAATATATCCCAGAGGATTCGCCAGGGCCTTAGCCGCAGGGGCAACGAGGTATGTCATCGCAATGTTCGGGAATAATCCGAAGAGGATTATGAAGAAGGTGAGTATACACATACCTATGAGCATGGATTTTGGAACCTCTTTCACATCGTATATCTTTGGTCCCATAAAGGCGGAGTGGAAAACCTTAACGAAGGATGCAAGGGTGAGAATGCTGACAATCATTGCTATAATGGATAATAGAGGGTTGAATTGATAGACAGATTCATAGATTAACAGCTTTGAGGCAAATCCATTGAAAGGCGGAATTCCTGCTATTGAGAGTGCCCCTATCATAAAGAAGATTGTAGTGTACTTCATTCCATGCGCTAAACCACCCATTTTATTCAGATCAGATGTTCCCACTCTGTAAATCACAGCACCTGCAGTGAGAAATAGGAGACCTTTGTACATTGCGTGGTTGATTATATGGAATATGCCTCCCTCCATGGCAGCGAGACCGTATTGATTGAAGGCTGCAGTACCCAGAGTTGCAAGGCCAACTCCAACACCCAAGAGCATATATCCAGTCTGAGAGATAGCATGATACGCCATTAATCTCTTTATGTCATGCTGTATAAGAGCCATGGTCACACCGACAAACATGCTAAGAACTCCAAGAATTATGAGAAACCATCCAAGGGTAAGAGTATTTGCAGATAATCCAAACACTGTGAAAGATACGCGGAAAACTCCATATAATGAGGCCTGAGATGCAGTGACTAGCATGGCACTTATTCCACCGGGAGCTTTACCGTATCCATCGGGAACCCAGTAGTGCATAGGTATAGCACCAGCTTTCATCGCAAGTGTTACAGTGAATAATGCCATCACAATCTTATCAAGATCTGTGAATTTCATTCTCTGGGCTATCATTGCCATATTAAGTGCATCATACTCCCCATACAGTATTCCCACTCCAAATAGAAACGCAAGAGCACCTATGGAGCTTATGATGGCGTATTTAAATGCTGCTTCAACCGCCACTCCCTTATCTATACGATAGGATACAAGAGCCGCAGAGGCAAGGGAGTTAATTTCAAGGAACACGAAAAAGTTGAAAAGATCACCGGTGAGAACCATGCCAAGCATGCCCACAAGCATCAAAAGAAGTAAGGCATAGTACTTCTCCTGTCCTGTTTGTGAATGCTCACTTGCTATGGAATAAATTCCACCTGCAAGAGCTACCGTCGAGGCGGTGAATGCCATAAATGCACCAAAAGAGTCAACAGTTAATATTATACGTACAGGTATCCCTCCAGAATCAGGAGGAACTGATAAATTATAGGGATTCGCTCCCATCACATACACCATAGTGCCTTCAGTATGCACTCCATAGAGAAGAATAATGGAGAAGATTTCTGTTAGAGCTAAAGAGGCTGTAATCCATATATACATTGCTTTCCTGCTAAATCTTCCTATTAAAGGCGTGGCAAAGGCAGCTAGAAGAGGTATCACAATTATCAGTGCAGGAGAATGGTTTAGAAAGTAATCCCAGCTCATTCCCTCAACCTCCTTACTTTTCTTGAATCAAGCGTTCCATAATGGCGATATATTACCATACAGAATGACAAAAGCATGGCTGTTGTTGCCACTCCTATGACTATAGATGTCAGAGTTAATGCCTGTGGCGTGGGCAATACCATATTTGTGCTGGGAGCATTTGTATATATTGGAGCGATTCCACCGTTTCTGTATCCAAGAGAAACTAGGAATAAATTTACACCGCTCTCAATTAAGCTCAGCCCTATAACTATCTTTATCAGATTTCTTTTGAATAGCATAGCATAGAGTCCAAGAGCCATGATTATTACCACTGTAATGAATGGGAGATTAAGCAGCATTTCTCTCACCTCCTTTCACAAAGTGCAGCATGTAGAGAACAATAACACCGAGACCTCCAAGCACCTCTATTCCCACAGCTAAATTCATAATTGGAAGAGTGCCCGCTGTGTTAAGATATCCGGGATTTATGCCGTAAGTCACTGACTCTCCAAATAACAATCCCGAGTTTGCAAGCCAGTTGTAGAAGAATGATACACCTATACCTGAAATCCCAGCGATTATGAATGAAAGGAGACCTATCCCTTCTGCAGCGGTTAAAGATGTCTTTTTTATTCTCCTTTTTATCTCATCGAATTTATAAGCCACTACGACCAGAGCTATTCCGGTGGCTATAACAGCACCGCCTTGAAAACCTCCCCCAGGGGTTAGATGCCCATGAGCAACTATATAGAAGCCAAATATAAGGACGAAAGTGTAAAGAAAACTTGCCTGGGTTCTCACAATTTTACTCATCATTTTTATCCCTCCTTAGAAGTCTAAGTGCGACACCCACACCTAGAACAGCGGTGAAAAGTACACTTGCCTCCCCCAGCGTATCAAATCCTCTGTAATCGAATACTATGCTTGTCACAATGTTATTTGCTCCAGTTTGATTTTGCCCGTTGTGAATGAAATAGTCATCCATATCGCTGTATCGAGGTTCACCAAATATAAGATGATCTCCGGTATTGCCTCCGAGATCTCCAGGATTTACTGCCACATAAAGAAAGAAGGCAAAAATCGCAATAAGAGAGATTACTAGTAATGCGTTTCTCATCCTTCCACCTCCCATCTTGAAGTCCCGCGAATTGCAAAAATGAATATAGCTGTGGTTAATCCTGCACCTATACCAGCTTCTGCAATTGCCACATCCGGGGCCTGAAGGACATAAAACTCAAGGGATAGAAGAAAGCTGAAGATCCCCAGAGCTATGGCACAAGCTAGAAGATCTTTGAATTTTATAGCAAGATAAGCAGAGATGATTAAGCCTATCAGAAGAAGAACCTGTGTAAGGTTTTCAAATATCATTTTTTCACCTCCGCAAGCTTATCCACCACAGCTTTTTTGGGTGTCACACCACTTCTGTGAGCTGCTCGAGCTATGGCATGGGCACCTACGGGATTTGTCAGCAGAAGACACGCTATGGCAATTATTGTGTGAAGAGAGAGTGTTAGATTAGCCGCGTCCTTAGTGAGATAAAGCTGTGTAAATGCGTAGGTTACAACGGCCAAGGAGGTAAATATTGATCCAAAGGTGGTGGCTTTGGTGGCCGCATGCAATCTTGTGTATACATCTGGAAATCTTAGAAGTCCTATGACCCCAAGTCCATTGAATGTGAGTCCTATTATCAGGAAGATCCAGATAAGATAATCTGTCCACATTTAGATCCCTCCTTCCAGATACTTGGCAATGTATAGTGT
>JAGHBQ010000103.1 GCA_021160945.1 Thermoplasmata archaeon | reverse complement strand
GGGATAGAGAGCATATAGATAGGGGATCTTCATGGAGAAAATGAAAGTGGCCATAATAGGGGCTGGAATTAGTGGCGCGAGCATAGCGAGGGCCCTGAGTAGATACGAGAACCTCGAGGTTCACCTGATAGAGAAAGCCCCCGATGTCAGCTGGGGCGTGAGCAAGGCCAACACAGCCCTTATCCACGGCGGTTACGACGACGATCCCGAGAAGTACCCGATGAGGGCAAAGCTGTGCATAAGGGGAAACAGGCTCTGGCATCAATGGGTTAAAGAGCTCGAGATTCCCCATGTGTGGAACGGTGCCCTAATCGTTGCGACCAAAGAGGAAGACTTCGACGAGCTTGAGAAACTTCTAGAGCGCGGAAGAAAGAACAACGTGCCAGACATGAGAATTGTTGATAGGGAGGAACTCTTTCGCCTCGAGCCGAAACTTACGAGGGAGGCAATTGGAGCTCTTTGGGTCCCCATAGTTGGCCAGATTGACCCGATTATAGCCGTTATAGCCCTCATTGAAAATGCGGTTGTGAACGGCGTCAAGACCCACCTTGAGACTGAGGTTAGAGGCATAAAGGTCGAAAACGGTGAGGTCAAGGGTGTTGAGACCAACAACAGCTTCATCGAAGCAGATATTATTATCAACGCCGCCGGTCTTTACGCGGACGAGATAGCTCGGATTGTGGGTATAGATTACTTCGAGATTCACCCGAGGAAAGGCGAATACTGGATTTTTGACGATGACGTTCCCGGGCCGAAGAGGGTTCTCTTTCCAACACCGACGCCAATAAGCAAGGGCATTATCGTTACCACCGAGATTTTCGGGCATTTGATGATAGGGCCGAACGCCCAGGATCTGCTGCCGAAGGAGAAGGGAAACCTCGCAACCACGAGGGAAGGGCTTGAGCAGGTCTGGGAAGGGGCGAAAAAGCTCTGGCCGCAGCTTCCACCGAGGAGCAAGGTGATTAGAACCTTTGCAGGACTTAGGCCAGAGCCGACCGGTGGGGACTTCATAATCAAGGCCGAGGAAGAGGTCTGGGGCTTCATTAACGTGGCAGGAATACGCTCGCCCGGACTGACGAGCGCACCAGCGATAGCCTACGAGGTAGCGGGCATAATAGAGAGGGACCTCGGAATCGAGATGAAGGAGAAGTCCAAGTGGAACCCCTACAGGAGGGAAATCACCCGCTTCTTCATGATGACGCCGGAGCAGGTGAATGAAGCTGTCAAGAAGAATCCCTCCTACGGAAAGATTGTCTGCCACTGCAACTCTGTCAGCGAGGGTGACGTTCTGGAGGCCATCGAGAGGATGAAGTTCATAGGGGTTAAAACGCCGAGCATTGATTCCGTCAAGTTCAGAACGAGGGCCACCGCCGGGACGTGCCAGGGAAGCTTCTGCAGAGCGAGGATAGTCCAGCTTCTGGCAAGAGAATACGGCGTTGAGCCTTGGAAAATCACGCTGAAAGGCAGGGGAAGCGAGATTGGAATAGGCGATGTCAAGGTTTTCCTCAGGAGGGATACCTGATGGAGCCTTTGCCCCAGATTCCGATGATGAGCTACGATGTGGTTGTCATTGGTGGTGGGCCTGCGGGGATGGCAGCCGCCGTCAAAGCGAAGGAACTTGGGCTAAATGTCTTGCTCCTCGACGAGAACGACTACCTTGGAGGTATTTTGCCCCAGTGCATCCACCCCGGCTTCGGACTGCATTACTACCGGGAAGAGCTTACTGGCCCAGAGTTTGCTTCGCGTCTCGCTAAGAGACTCGTTGAGCTGGGTGTTGAGTATAAAACAGGAACGAGGGTTCTTGAAATCAGGAACTGCTCTGACCTTGAGAAGGTTGTAATCTTCACATCTCCGCGCGGTGCATATCAGGTCTGGGCGAAAGCTGTAATATACGCCACGGGAGCGAGAGAGAGACACGCCTTCGAGATTGGAATAGTCGGCGACAGGGTTTCCGGAATTTATACGGCTGGAGAGTCGCAAACCCTCATGGATATCTACGGGATAATGCCGGGTAAGGAAATAGTCATAGTGGGCTCCGGCGACGTAGGTTTGATAATGGCTCGCCGCTTTGCCCTCGAGGAAGCGAAGGTGAAGGCTGTCATCGAGTTAATGCCCTACCCCGGGGGATTGGCCAGAAACGTTATGATCCTGAGGGACTTTGATATTCCCCTTTACCTGAGCCATAAGGTTGTGGAACTCCGCGGAAAGGGTCGCGTGGAGAGGGTCAAAGTTGTCAGGGTGGACGAGAACCTCAACGAAATCCCTAGAAGTGAGTTCTGGATCGAGGCAGACACTCTCATTATCTCGGCCGGACTTCTCCCGAGCGTCAAGAAGCTCGAGCAAATAGGCGTTGAGATTGACCCTGCAACCGGTGGGCCAGTCGTGAACGACAGGCTTGAGACGAGCGTTCCGGGAATCTTCGTGGCAGGAAACTCACTCCTGATAAACGACCTGGTTGATTACGTTGCGGAGCAGGGAGAGTTAGCGGCCGAAGGAGCTAAAGAGTTCATCGAGAAGGGGGGAATAGAGAGCAGAAAGTGGGTCAAGGTCGAGAAGGGCGAAAACGTCCGCCTACTTGTTCCGCACTACCTCAGCGGGGACAGAGATGTCTACCTCTACCTGCGCGTTGCCAGGCCGATGGAGGATATCGAGCTTAGAATTCCAGAGATTGGGAAGAGAATGAAATTTTTAGTCGTCAAGCCGTCAGAGATGCTGAGGATAAGGCTGAAGGCTGAGGAAATCGAGGGTGAAAAGCTCACCGTGAGGGTGGTGAAGGTATGATTTACAGCTTCACCTGTATCATCTGTCCTCTTGGTTGTGTAATTGAGATTGAGATGGAAAATGGAAAGATAAAAGAGGTAAGAGGAAATAAATGTCCTCGGGGAAAAGAATGGGCTATTGAAGAGCTACTATCTCCCAAAAGAATAGTAATTACAGTTTTACCTGTGGAGAAATCGGAATTGCCAGTGGTCAGTGTGAAAACATCGCAACCTGTGGATGTAAGAAAAATACCCTCACTTATGAAATATTTGTCGGAATTGAAGTTAATGGCACCAATTAAGATAGGGGATGTAGTGGCTGAGTTTGAAGGTGTGAAAATAATAGCCACCAGAGAGGCTAAAAAAGTCAAATAAAGAAAAAATATTAATAAATTTAGGCCATACCCACATAAATGTTTGCCTTTGTCTTCACGGTGCTTCTCCTTTCATTCGCCATCATAATGGGTAACCGATTTGAGAGAATAAGGCAGCCAGCAGTTGTGGGAAATATTATTGGAGGTATGCTCGTAGGTCCTGTTCTCATTCTTTTTCTAAGTTTATTTTTACCTTATACTCAATCTGTGGTATCCTTTCTTTCTGTGGAGTATGCAGATAAGTATATGGAAGTGTTAATTGATTTCAGTGTGGTAATTTTGATGTTTGGAGCTGGCCTTGAGGTTGATCTTAAGGCGCTGAGACACGCAGGAAAAAGAGCGATTCTCATTGCACTATGTGGAGTAGTATTTCCATTTTTCTTTGGCTATCTTATTGGGGAGAGTTTTTCCCTTAGTCTTCTTGCCTCTTTGTATATTGGAGCAGCATTGTCTATTACGGCAGTAGCTCTAAGTGTAACCACTTTAATGCAGCTTGGAGTTTTACAGAAAGATTATGGTATTGCTATTGTGGGTGCAGCCGTGGTCGATGATATCATAGGCACATTTATTCTCACAATTTTGCTGGGGATGGAAAGGTACGGTAGCATACCCCCTGCAGGTGAATTAATTTATACCATTTTAATAGCCTTCGGATTTGTATTTGCTGGAATATATTTAGGGCCTTTTGTAGCTCGATATGTTTTTCAAAGAGTGGGTAGATTTACCTCAGAGGAGAGGCTTGGTATAAGTTTAATTTTCATATTTGTATTTGCGATACTTGCAGACATTGCAGGTCTTCATGCGATGATTGGAGCCTTCATAGCCGGAATGACTGTGAGAGAAGTTTTAACTAGACAGGAAATGGATATAATTTCTCGCTGGTCTTTTGGATTCTTTGGTCCCCTATTTTTCGCTTGGGTTGGTTTTTCAGTAACTTTCTCAGGTGAAGTTATTTCCATTTTCCTTCCTCTAATGGTTCTGGCCGCGTTTGCGGGGAAGATAATAGGTGGATTCGTTGGAGCAAAGCTTTCAGGGTTAAACACGAAGAGCTCATTTATAGTAGGTATAGGTATGAATGCTAGAGCTGCGGTAGAGCTTGTTGTGGCACAGGTAGCACTGGAAGGAAATATCATCACTCGAGATGTTTTTTCTGCCATAGTTATAATGGCAATAATTACAGCGCTCTCCACTCCGATTATGCTTAGATATGCTGTAAAAAAGTATGGATAAGCTTGAGGAGGAAAAACTTAAATACGGAGATTTTTATCTCACCCTTAGGTGGTTAAATGATGTATAAGAGGATATGGGCGTTTATACTTCTAGGATTATTGACACTTTCCTCAGCAGCAGTGAGTGTAGAACCGGAAATAATACATAAAAATTTTTCCCAGAGAAATCAGGAATTACCCAGAATTGTGAAGATTGGGAATACATTGTATTACCTTCAGGGAAAGAGATTTGGAATTATAGCTAAGAATGTGCTTAATGAGAAACATATTATTCTTCAGGGAAAGCTTTATCTTATATATAGTGTTAGCACCTACAGAGAAGTGAAGAGTTACTTTCTACTTTACGATGGCAAATGGAGTTCTCCAGTATATGTAGGTGGAGAATACGCGGATATCAGCGTATCTTCACGGGGAATATTTATATCCTCTTCTATAAGTCATCAGCCCTGGGTTTATTACACACTTGGTTCAGAATGGAAAGCTCAAAAAATAGTGAATGAGTGGAGCACTGTAACAGCAGTGTATGCAGGAAATAATATATATGTGGCCTGGAGAGGTGAACATAAGCTATATATCTCCATTTATCAGAATGGAAAGTTCTCATCACCCATTGTAGTTGATAAAGAAAAAGCACCGATAAGGGAGATAGAGTTGCAGGATAAAAGCCTGCTTGTGAAGGAAGAATCTCTAAATTACTGGCATGGTTTGCACTATAAAACCGAGGATTATATTCACTGGCATTTAGTGGCTGAAAAGAAGAGTAAAAAGAAAATTGTAGAGAGCGAAGGATCTGCGAAAGTATCTCCGAGAACCAAGAAGCAGTGGACTTTTATGGTATATATGGATGGAGACAACTCACTCTCGGGAGCATCTGAGGATGATATTCAGGAGATGGAGTTGGGATATAACAATGCTGCTCTAGATGAAGTTAATTTGATCGTCCTATGGGATAAAGCAGGCTACGGAGATACAAAGCTTATGAGGATATACCATGGAGGATATGAGGATATCTCCTCCTATGCAGATTGGATGAGCAGCGAAATGGATATGGGTAATGTAACAACCTTAGTTAATTTTGTTTCTTGGGTAGTAAAGAATTATCCGGCCAAGCATTACTTTGTAGATCTCTGGAACCATGGGGGAGATTACTATGGTGCCATGTGGGATGATACTTCAGGAACACATTTGTCTCTAGAGAATCTGAGAGAAGCGGCACTGAAAATAAGGAAGAATATAGGTAGAACTGTGGACATATGGGGCTATGATGCCTGCCTTATGAATGCGGGAGCTGATAACTATCAGGTTAAGGTGGTAGCAGATATTCTCGTCGCCTCAGAACATACAGAAGGAGGAGATGGGTGGGATAATACTGCTCTAATTTCCAATCTCACTGGGGATCCATATCAAAGTGCGTTAGAATATGCGCACAGCTTTGTGGTCCATGTCGATGATGAGTGGGGGCACTACAGTGTAATGTCAATGACTGCGTTGAATATGACCGCTTGGGATTACAATTTTATGCAGGCATACAACTTCTTGGCTCAGGCAATACGGCATAGGGCAGGTAGTGAAAATGAGAACATAAAAAAAGCGTTTGATTATGCAGTCAAGGCAGACCCAGATTATTGGAGCACTGGTATTGATGTTGGAGATTTTGCCAAGCAGCTCATAGAATATGTGAGTGATGCAACCATAAAATACTGGGCAGAGAGGTTGTTGGAGAATGTTACAGGTAATTTGAGTAAAGGAATTCCTCCATCAGTGATAGATTACTATGATTCTGATACGAATGGAAGAAAGATTGTGATGGCAGAGGCTTATTCTCTTTATCTGGTGAATACATTCTCACAGGCACAGATCTTCAGAGAGACTCAGTGGGACGAGATGATAAATCAGGTTTACAGTGTGGGTGAGGATGATACCAATGAGGAGCCATTAGTTTTTATAACCTCGCCTTCTAACAGTGCGATGGCGAAGAACAATGAAACCCTAAGGCTGGAAGGTACTTCTAGCGATCCCGATGGTAGTGTTGTATCGGTGGAAGTTAAAATTGACAGAGAAGACTGGGTTTTAGCAAACGGTACAGCTTCCTGGACCTATGAAATAAATCTCACTGCATTTGCTCCTGGAGAGCATCGAGTGTTTGTGAGAAGCTTTGATGGAGATCTTTACTCTAACTATGCATCTTTAACCTTCAAAATAAATAGGAGCATTGATTTGACAGTGAAGGAAGTAAATCTCAATACCACAACGGTAAATCAGGAAAATGGGGGAAGAGTTACTATAAGTGCCAAGATAGCAAACGAGGGAAATCAAAAAGTATCTGGAATCAAGGTAGCCTTCTATTATAATGTTTTTGATAGTGAACATTTCATATCTGCTGTGAATATAGACGCCCTATCACCAGGAAATTTCACAATAGTAAATACTGAATGGAAACCTGTAAATATGCTTCCAGGGAATCATACTATAGTTGTTTATGTTGACCCTGAGAATGAGATTTTAGAAGAGAATGAAGAGAACAATGAACTAATTTCATCCCCTCTGCTGATAATGGGATACGCCGTAGAAGTGATGTGCTCTAACAACGAATCCTATACACAACCCCTTGAAAATGTTACCTATGAAATCACAGTAAAGAATTTAGGAACACTCGAGGACACCATTCATCTCAACATCATTAAGAGAGCGGGATGGAATGCAGAGTTATCTTTATCGGAAATAAAGTTGCTCCCGGGAGAAAGCGGGAAGGTCTATCTCACTGTAAGTTCTCCCGTAGATGCAAATCCCAGAGATTTTGCTGTTGTGGGAATAAGAGCAGTTTCAGGAGGTAATAATACGAAGAGTGATGAGATTTATACCACCACGTACATTCGCTCATCTATTCTACTGGTAGATGATGATGGTGGTGGACCATGGGAGATTTATTTTGAAGAAGCAATGGATGCTAATGGATACATATATGATTCCTGGGATGTGTTTAGTAATGGCTCACCTTCTTACGCTGCTCTTCTTCCCTATCAGGTGGTAATATGGAACATTGCAGATCAGTGGAGTGATACTCTCAGTATAGAGGATGAGAACAATCTTATTCTCTACCTCAACTCTGGTGGAAGATTATATCTGAGTTCTCAGGACTATCTCTACGATGTTACTTGGGGCTATGATGGTAATGTAGAGAATACCTTTGTGAACGATTATCTTGGAGTAATTGAGGTGTTCAATGATATTTCCTACTCCTGTGTGGAAGGTGTTGAAAATAATCCAATTTCCGAATCCATTAAAGATACAAACCTGTCCTATCCATTCTACAACTATGCAGATGAAATTAGCATATCCAGCAAAGCTATGGCTCTATTCCTAAATCCAGAGGATTTCGCCGTGGTGGGAGTAAATTATGCTTTTGCCGATTTCCGCACAGTGTTCACTTCATTTTCATTTGAAGCTTTAATGGATGCAAATACCACAAAAGGCTCAGAGCTAATGAGAAATATAATTAACTGGCTCACTGAAGATCTCAGTAATGTGCCTCTTGCACCAAGAAATCTAAGGGCAGATAACAGCACAGGGCCCATATGTCTCACCTGGGATAAGCCTCTTAACTCTTTGCAGATCAGTGGCTACAAAGTTTATAAAATGATCAATGATCGATTTGTGGTAATTGGAGAAACAGAGTCTAGAGAATTTGTTGATATGGAGATAGAACAGAATAAAACATACATTTACTATGTAACTGCCCTAAATAATTATGGAGAATCGAGGCCCAGCAGATTGTTTGAGTTATTGGCACTCATTGATCACGTACCGCGAAACATAGATCGTCACAGTACTTGTAACAAGAGCC
>JAGHBQ010000117.1 GCA_021160945.1 Thermoplasmata archaeon | reverse complement strand
TTCTTGGTGAAATACTGAGTTTCACTTTTACAGAATCCGGGGGAAGTAGTGAAACTTCCCCCGGATTCTGTAAAAGTGAAACTCAGTATTTCACCAAGAAAAATAGTGGAACTTTATCCCAGAATGGGTCTGGTAGAAGTCACCGGAAAAATAATGGATGTCGTGGAGAAAGAAGTGGTTGTGGAGGGTGTTTCTAGAAAAGTTTATGAGGGTATAATAAGGGACGATACTGGAGAAATACCCTTTAGTGCGTGGGATGTGGAAGTGAAAAAGGGAGATGTTTTGAGAATTAGCGGTGGATATGTGAGAACTTTCAGAGGTATGCCTCAGCTTGTTTTCGATCCTAGGGCAACAATAACCAAAGAGAAAATTGATTTCGAAATAAAGGAAATCCCCGTAATCCTCGAGAGCCTGGAGGGAAAAGGGGGTTATAATGTTCTTGTGGAAGGTGTCATAATAGATGTGAAGAAAGGCAGCGGTTTGATTTATCGATGCCCGGAGTGTGGTAGGGTTTTGACCTCCACTAATTGTCCAGAGCATGGGAAAGTTACTCCTGCACCTGATATGAGAATAAAGGCAGTGCTAGATGACGGCACGGGTGCGGCCATGTGCATATTCAACAGAGAGCAGACTGAGAGGATAATAGAGATCTCAGTGGATGAAGCCCTAAGGATGGTCCAGGAGAATCTTGGAAATCCTGCGGTGATAAGGGAAATAATTGAGGAGAAACTCATAGCTGTACCCATGAAAGTTAGAGGCAATGCTATAAGCAAAGAGAAGTACGGTCTAACAATACTCGTCAAAGATTTCCAGTTTCTTGATTTGGAAAATATTGCTAAAAAAGCGGAGCAAATGCTCCAGGATCTGGGGTGATGAAAAATGCCGCGAGAACCTGCATGGAGAGTTTTCTCTGCAGAATATAACTCCTCTAAGCATTATATTAAGGCTACAGAGCCGAAAAAACCCAGTTATGTGATCACACCTCTTGGTGCCAAAATAAGTAGATTATTTGTGGTTGGGGTTCTCACTGAAGTACGCCTGATAACCGATGAGATTGTAAAGGCTAGAGTTGCCGACCAAACAGGTGCATTTTACATCCTCGCAGGTAAGTTCAATCCTGAAGCGAGACAAATTCTAGAGACAGTGAAGGTACCACAGTTTCTGGCGGTTGTTGGCAAAGTCAATGTTTATCAGCCTGAGGAAGATACCATGTATTTATCTATAGTGCCTGAAAGGGTAAAGGTGGTGAAAGAAATTCTTAGAGATTACTGGGTATTTGATACGGCGAGAAGGTTGAAGATAAGAATCGATGCAATCAATGAAGCCCTGAAGATGGAAAATCCTACTGTAAAATCTCTTGTGGAGCTGGGTTTCTCGAGAAAGATAGCGGAGGGAGTTGTGGTGGCCATAGATAGATATGAAAAAATAAATGTGGAGAAGTACATGGATATGCTCAAGGATGCCCTGAAGCACTTGCTTCCAGAGTATAAGGTACTGGGTTACGAATTACCTACAGTAGAGGAAGAGGAGGAAGAGGAAATAGGTGGAGAGGAAGAAGAGATGATACTGAAATTAATTGACGAACTCAATGTAGACAATAGGGGAGTATCTTATGAAGATCTGTTGGAAAAATCAAATTTATCCCCAGAGAGGCTTGACGAAATTCTAATTTCCCTTCAAGAAAAGGGAGAAATATATGAACCCTACCTTGGGAGGTTCAAAAGAATTTAGGAAGAAGGTATTTTTTTCTTCATCTCCTCTATTTCTTTTCTAAATGCCCATTTTAAAAGAGGTGGAGTTATAAGTGTGGTAATGGTTACAAAAAGCATTGTAGCTCCAATGAAAAGCTGCGCATGCTCTTTCGATATTGCACCGGAGGTTATGGCAAGAGTTAAGGATACCAGTGCAACCTCCATCCGGGGTATGGAGCCTATACCCATTTGTATGGATTTATGCCAATCAAATCCGCCAATTCTTGCACCTATACCACGACCTATAACTTTACCTACGATGGCAATAACTATTATGACTATACCCAGTATCACTGCATGGAGATTTGAGAAGACGCCTAAATCTAGCTGGGCACCAGTGTAGACAAAAAATACAGGGATAAGAAGACCGTAGCCTATAACCTTTATATCGTTGGAAAAAATCCTCTTCTCTGGCACATTGCTGAGGATTATTCCTGCAAAATAAGCGCCTTCTATGGCAGCTGAAAAGCTATACTGGGCCAGTGCTGAGAATAGAAGCATAATTCCTATAATAATTCCCAAAAGCCCTTTTTCTGTTCTCACTACTCTGTGCGTATACTTGAGTATCAAAGGTATATAATGCCATGTAATTAGAATCACAATAAAGAAAATGCTCAGGTTTATGCCGAGCATAAGAAGGCTACCAGTACCGGTAACAAAAATTATAAGTGCAATACCAAGAAAATCGTCCATTACACTTGCACTTAAAGATGCAGCACCCACCTCTGAGGTGAGCATGTTTATCTCCATTAATGTTCTCACAGTTACCCCAATACTTGTGGCTGTAAGAAGAACACCCATGGCCAGGCTCTCTCTCATCTCATAACCCAATGATAGACCTGCCAGCCAACCCATAATTAGGGGAATGAAAACTCCCATAATAGTGGAGATAGTTGCAACCTTTCCTGTGGATTTTAGCCGCTCCACATTGGTATCTAAACCTGCAATAAAAAGTAGCATAATTATCCCAAGTTTTGCAATATAATGCATGGGTTCCACACCCTCAAAAGCAGAGGGGCCCCGAATCGCTAACCAATCTTTTAGCCATGATGAGATATGGGGTCCAAGAAGATATCCGTAGAGCACTATATTACCCAGAATCATACCAAAAAAAATTTCACCAAGAACGCCCGGAAGCTTGATTTTTTCTATAATTGAGCTGAAAATTTTAGCGAAGATGATCACGATTCCCAGAGTTAAGAGAAACGCAGTAAAGTTCATGAACATCACCCGTGGGAGAGTAGTATGCCGCTTTAAAAATTTTTCCATATCTATCTCCTCATCCTTTTTTGCTCATCCTCTTTATTTTTATGTTTTTTGAGATTTAAACTCATAATGAGGAGCCGGTTTCGCTAAAAGTTCTTAGAAAATAAGTGTGTAAAATAAAATAATGGATATGGTGCCGATAATGTCCACAAGAGTTGTGATTATGGGTACAACCACATTATCTGGATCCAATTTAAGACGCAAACATCCAACAGTCAAATAATAGGAAATGATGAGAATAAGGAATATGGAGAGAAATGCAGAGCTCCAGATCATAAATATACTTTTAAGGCTACGAGAAATCCCAAATACAAATATTGAGATAAACGAATACACAATAACGGATAAAATAAGAATAGAGAATAT
>JAGHBQ010000093.1 GCA_021160945.1 Thermoplasmata archaeon | reverse complement strand
GGGATAGAGCTTCAGAGCACACCCATTCCACCGTTCATGATGCGTTTGCTTGAGGATGGAGGCATAGTGGAGCACATAAAAAAGCATGGAGATTTCAAAGTAAATTAATAAACTTTTTCAGATTTTTATTTTTGTTAGGTAAGGAATTATCGACAAATCTTTTTGAAAAAAAGAAAGACATTTTAAGTCTTCTCCACATGTTTTTTCCATTTCTCCTCCAGATTCGGGTCTTTCAGAGTTTCAATCACGTAATTTGCCATCTCTTCACCTGTAGCACCGTCGCTGCGTCCCGTCACAACTATCTTTCTCTCGAAGGAGTTGCATATATCGATGGCCATGTTGAGATATTTAGCTTTATCCACAAATCCAAGATGCTCAAGCATCATCGCTCCTGCTTTAATCATACTCATGGGATTCGCATATTTTGCACGACCCTCCTTCACCATGCGTAACGCTGTTCCATGAATAGCTTCGAACATCGCGTATGGCTTTCCTATATTGGCGCTTCCTACAGTGCCCACACCACCCTGAATCTGCGCAGTCTCATCAGTTAAGATATCTCCATATAGATTTGGGAGCACTATCACATCGAACTGAGAGCGGCGGGACGGGTCTATTAGCTTCGCAGTCATGATATCTATGAACCAGTCATCTCACTCTATCTCAGGATAGCCCTTTGCCACCTTTTCCGCCATCTCTAAGAATAATCCATCTCCTTTCTTTATCACATTTGCCTTTGTAACCACCGTGACTTTTCTTCTGCTATTCTTTTTAGCATACTCAAATGCCGCTCTTATTATCCTCTCTGCACCTGGAGCCGTTATAACTCTGAAATCTATAGCAAGCTCATTGTCAATCATAACACCGTGAGAGCCCAGCATGTAAGCGCCCTCAGTGTTCTCCCTCAATTCCAAGCTCTGGAACCTTGACGGGACGCACATTGGCAAACAAATCTAAAGCGCGACGAAGCGCAACATTTGCACTTTCAATATTTGGCCACGGGTCTCCCTTTTTTGGTGTGGTTGTAGGACCCTTCAGCAGAACATTGCATTTTTTATCTCCTCCAGAACATCGTCGGACACGACCTGCATGTGCTTCATTCGATTCTCTATTGTCAGCCCCTCAATTTTGCGGAACTCAACCTTTCCCTCCTGAATCTCATTCTGCAACAGAAATTCCAGCACCCTCTGTGCCTGCTCTGTTATGTATGGGCCTATGCCGTCACCACCGGCCACGCCGATGATTATGGGCTTGAGCTTTGAGTAATTTATCCAGTCACCCTCTTCTCTTATCCTCTTTGCTCTCTCTATCTGTTCTCTCAGTATATCTTCAAAGTGCTTAACTGCTACCTGTATTTCTTCCTCATACATTCATATCACCCTGTAGGTCGCCATGCGACAATCTTTCTTAAATTTGCCGCTCATTTGGTTCGAATTTTGAAATTATAAGTTGAAATTTAAAACTTCATTGAGAGTGAGATATAGAAGTACCTTTAATATACCAGTAATCTTTCTCCAAATGTGTTTCGAGAGATACCCACAGTCCTCACTGCAGAGGAAATAATTGACAAGATGTTTCGCAGAGCAAAGAAGGTAGAAGTGCCCCTATCAAGAAATAAATTATTTATGCACAGGAATCTAAGCATTGCAAAGATATTCACCGCGAGAGATGTGGCTGTTTCCACCCTCAAAAGATATGTGGAAAAATTTCCCTACATAAATAAGATGCATCCATTCTATCGCTCCCTACTCGATCTCCTTGTGGATAAAAATGAGTACAAAAAATCTCTTGCTTCCATAAACTGGGCTGTAGGAAGAATAGAGAGCTTTGCCGATAAATATTCGCGAAAAATCAGGGGTGCGGGAAGCGTGGATGATATACTCAAACTGCGTCGGGAATTTTATGGAAGGGCCTCATCCATAATCAAGGATATTGCGCCTCAGCTGCGTTATCTGGGTGAGGTGAGAGAGGTTATGAAAAAACTACCATCCATTGAGCCTGCGATACATACCATAGTTATTGCCGGCTATCCTAATGTAGGAAAATCTGAGCTTGTGAAAAAATTAAGCACGGCAAAGCCTGAGATAGCATCTTATCCTTTTACAACCAAGGGAATCATCGTTGGTCATATGGACACGAAAGAGGGGAGAATCCAGATAATAGACACACCAGGATTACTTGATAGACCTTTGGAGAAGAGAAATAAGATTGAGAAGCAGGCCATTCTTGCGCTGCGATACCTCGCCGATCTCATCGTTTTTCTCTTAGACCCCTCGGAAACATGCGGTTATTCCCTCAAAGCCCAAGAAAAACTGCTTGAGGAGATTCGCGCCGATTTCTCAGTACCAATTCTCGTTGTGGAAAACAAGGCGGATTTGCTGTGCAGAGAGAGCGAATATCTCAAAATCTCTGCAAAGACTGGGAAAGGAGTGGACATGTTGGTGGATCTTATTATGGAGAGAGTAAATATCCACTCTCAAGTTCAGAGACACTTATAATTCAAACTTATTTTTCACTACAGATGGAAATTTTGACGATTGAAAATCAAAAAATTTAAGAATATTGATTCTGCATAATCAATCACAGCGACATTTTAGAGAGGCATGTGATGGAAAAAATGATGAAAAAGGGTCAGAAAAAGCCTATAAGAAACCGGCAGGGACAAATAATAAATTATTGGGGCAATTCTATAATACCTCCTAAGAACCATCTCATCCTTATTAAAGGAGTTTGTAACATGAAAATACTGTGCGTTGTTAGCAACTGCGAAGTAATCTCCATAAAATACTTACGAAAAGGAGGAGTTACATCATGAGAATCTCTATGAGACTAATCCCAAGAGAGCAAGAATAATGCCGGCGCTACACCAGCATTATACGCAGCGCGGAGAAATGTGAACAGAGAAACATAGAGATATATTTCACCCTCTGATAATCTTTTCAAGAGTTCTCAGGTCATACACATTGTCCATTTTTTTGCTCGCTCTCTTTGCCACGAGCACTATGTGCTTCTCCCTATTGTCTTTGATTGCGTCTGCTATCTTCTTCATCTTTTCTATCTCTTTCTGAATATCCTTTGTGCTCATCTCAGACCATTTTACCTCAACCAGCGCGATGTCCCTATCACCTACGGCAAGTATATCAACCTCAAAGCTCTCTTTACTTTTTTCTCTTCCAGGATACTTGCCCCAGTATTTTCCAATGCTCCTCACCTTGAATGGTAATAAAGCGGGGATGAACTGCTCAACCAGTGCTTCATATTTCCTGCCAACATAATTCCCCACATCCGTCTCCGAGAATTCCACCTCTCTGGTTTCAAACTTGGGGTACTCTTGCCATATCTTTCTGAACCAGAAATCTATTAGATTCTGCGCAATATAATATCTGTATTTGCCCTTACCAAAGGCATTCTTTCTTCTGGTAATCAATTCATAATCATTCAGAAGCGCAGCCATGTACTTGCTTATGTCCGTACTTCTAACACCCATGTATCCGGCTATCTCGCCAATTGTGTAGTTTCCATCGGCTATAGCCTGAAGTATGCTGAAATATGTTTTGTACTCCTTTCCTAACTCCTCCTTGAGCATAAGCATAACCTCGCTCAGCATCGGATATGGCTCTTCGTAGAACATCATGCGGATGAAATCATACACAGGCACCTTGAATTGCTCCAGCGTCTCGTAGTATTTCGGCAATCCTCCGAACACAGACCACATAACCACGGCATCCTCAATCCCGTAACCCAGATCTCTCATTATCTCATATATCGTGGGAAAATCCAGCTCTCTGAGCTTAATAGTGTAATCAAACCTGCCATAGAGAGGAGCACGGTAGCTCTCAATCATCTTCTTGGACATACTGATTAGAGAGCCAGTCACCACGACTCTGGCATCTCTGTATTTATCCAACAACCTCTGCAAATCATACAGGAAAGAGGGATTGACCTTCATCGCATTCTGCAGCTCATCTATGAATATCGTCTCACCCTCTCTCATCAAGAATTCCACAACATCCTTCATCGCGCTTAAACTCTCAGGAATGTATCTCCTTCTCTTTATCTCGCTGATCCAGTCCCTGCATATCAGCACCTCATTTTTTTCCGCGGGGATGAACAGGGTAATGAGATTCAGCGTTTCCTCCACTAACCTCGTTTTTCCAACTCTCCTTCTCCCAATTATTGCAACTCTTTTCGCCCTGCGAAGTATCTCCATCTCCTTCTCTCTGTCATAGAATTTCATCTTATACCCCACAGGTATAATACCTGACAGGTATAAAAATTTTGCGTGCTTCACCGTACGGTGTGGAATACGTGCATAAGTCTAGGCAAGACATGGAGAAAAACATGGATGGCGGGTAGGATGCCTTCATCCCCCCCGCCAGATACCTACCTGTTTCTGGTGCTGGTTTGAGGAAGACAGAAGAATTTATAAGGACATCGTGGGGATTTTTACCCACTTTTGGGGGGTTGGTCATAACGTTTCGGGGATATGTGAAGTTCCACTTTGCTGGATTTGGGCGAGCGTTAGCGAGCCACATATCCACCTGTTAGGCGAAGTTATCATTTTAATTCTTTCGTCATTCTATAGAATTGTAATATT
>JAGHBQ010000146.1 GCA_021160945.1 Thermoplasmata archaeon | reverse complement strand
CCCACGGCCTACATCCCTTGAGCGTGATTCGGCAACTTTTACAACTATTCCCTCTTTATCATTCTTCATTTTTCATCACCTCAAAAAAGAAGAAGAATTATTCAATTGATATTCTCTTCTTCTCACCTTTTTCTTTCTTCATCCTGATCACGAGAATTCCATTCTCGAACTTTGCCTTAATATCATCGGTGGATACTTTGGCAGGCAGAGATACCGTTCTGTAATAGCGCTTGAGGACTCTCTCTTTCTTGTAGTAGCCCCTGACATTCTCTTCCTTTTCTTCACTGAGCTCTGCCTGTATCTCTATTGAGTTGGGAGATACATTCAGCACTATGTCTTCCTTCCGCACACCGGGCATCTCAGCCTTTATTACCACCTCTTCATCCGTTTCATAGATATCCATTACTGGTATCTTGTAATCCTGTGTGAATTCCCTGCGCATGGCATCAAACTCTCTCTCCATCTGTGTCATCATATCGTGCATTTCCTTAAACACCCTGTCTCCGAACACCATTTTCATCACCTCCTTTAGTAGTTAACCATAGGTTAACAACTAATTTCTGTTATACAGAACTTCTATATAAATTTTTCGGCACTCTGCCAAGATTTTAAATAATCTATCACATTCCATATTATGCTGGATATAAAGCTGATAAGAGAAGAGCCAGAACTCGTCAAGGAAATGCTTAAAAAGAGATTTGAAGACCCCTCTATAGTGGATGAAATATTGGATTATGACAGGAAATGGAGGAACGGGCTGAGAGAAATTGAGAGATTGAGGCATCTCAGAAATGAGAAGAGTGCTGAGATTGGAAAACTTGTTAAAATGGGCAAAGATATCTCCTCTCTGAAGGAGAAAATGAAAGAACTCAATTTAAAAATAAAAGAAATGGAGATTATGGTGAAGGAATACAAGACCAAGCGGGATTATCTTCTTATGAGCCTTCCCAATCTTCTTGATGAAACAACCCCAGTATGTGAGGGAGAGGAGAATTCTCCCGTTATAAGAACATGGGGCGTTGCAAAAGTGGTTGAAGATCATCTGGAAGAGTTCAAGAAGTTTGCTGGAAATATGGATTATGAACTTATTCCAGTGAAAAGTATGAGTCATGTGGATATCTTGGAAAAATACAATCTTGCAGATACTGAGAGAGCAGCAAAAATTGCAGGTTCTAGATTTTACTATCTTAAAAATCATCTAGTTATTCTTGAACTTTCTCTTATAAGATTCGCCCTCGACGTTATGATTGAGAAAGGTTACATCCCTGTATCCCCTCCACTTATGTTAAGGAGAGAAGCTCTGGAGGGCGTAACTGATTTTTCTACTTTTGAGGAAATGATTTACAAAATAGAAGGAGAAAATCTTTACATGATAGCCACTGCAGAGCATCCTCTTGTGGCCATGCACATGAATGAAATTCTGGAGGAGAAGGATCTTCCCATAAAATATGTGGGCATATCTCCATGCTTTAGAAGGGAGGCTGGAGCTCACGGAAAGGATACAAAGGGAATATTCAGGGTGCACAATTTTTACAAGGTGGAGCAGGTTATATTTTCCAGGCCTGAAGATTCTTCAGGATTTATGGAGGAGCTTATCGCAAATGCAGAAGAAATTATGCAGAAACTCGAACTTCCATATCGAGTGATAAATATCTGCAGTGGAGAACTTGGTTCTGTGGCAGCTAAAAAGTACGATATTGAGGTCTGGATGCCCGCTCAGCAAAAGTTCCGGGAAGTGGTATCCTGCTCAAACTGTTTAGATTGGCAGGCAAGAAGATTAAAGATAAGATACAGAACACCTGAGGGAAATAAATTTGTGCATACCCTCAACAGCACTGCTTTGGCAACCACAAGAACCATGGTGGCGATAATGGAGAATTTTCAGACTGAAGATGGAATAGAAATACCCAGAGCACTTCATCCCTATACAGGTTTTGATCTCATCCCTTTAAAATAATGGAAAAATATATGCATCTTTTCTCCTATCTTTAATGGGTGATGTTATGGGTGAAAAAGTAATCGGTATACTTGGAGGCATGGGGCCCCTTGCTACCGTGGAGCTTTTTCGCAGAATAATTATAAATACTCCCGCTAAAAGAGATCAGGAGCATCTCAAAATAATAATTTACAATAATCCCAAAATACCTGACAGAACTGAATATCTCATAGGTAAGGGAGAAAATCCTCTTCCTGAGCTGATAAGAAGTGCAAAGCAGCTTGAAAAATGTGGTGCAGATTTTATCGTTATGCCCTGCAACACTGCTCATTTCTTTTTAAGAGAGATAGAAAAGGAGTTGAGAATATCCATATTAAGCATGATAGATGCTGCGGCAGACAGGGCAAAAAAATTGAAGCTTGAGAAGGTGGGAATTCTTGCAACTACAGGAACTGTAAAGGCAGGTATATATCAAAAAGCCTTGGAAAAAAGAGGGCTATTGCCAATCCTGCCTTCGGAGGAAGAGCAGGAGATTTTAATGAAGGGAATTTATGAAGGAGTAAAGGCGGGAAATTTTGAGTTGGGTAGGAAACTCATACTTGAAGTGGCAGAGTATTTGGAAAGGAAGTGTGATGGAATAATCGCGGGATGCACGGAAGTCAGTGTGGTTATTAATCAAAAAGATCTGAAAGTGAAATTTATAGACGCCATGGATGCTCTAGCAAAAAGAGCTGTTGAGTTTGCAAAGGAATAAATATTTTAAGGAAAAAGGAACATGCTCCGGTGGTGAGTGATATGAGAATAAGCACTGTGGAGCAAATGCATGAGCTGGACAGAAGAGCCATAGAAAAATATGGAATTGAAGAAAAACTCCTTATGGAAAATGCTGCTCATGCAGTATATTTCGTAATTCTCAAAAATATGGGAAGCATAAAAAATAAGAGATTTGTGGCCTTTGCAGGACCAGGTAATAACGGAGGCGATGCCATAACCGTGTCCCGTAAATTGTATTCCAATGGGGCGAATGTAAAAATTTATCTACTCAGTGATCCTGAAAAATATAGGGGCGCTGCAAGAATGAACTATGAAATTGCAGAGAGGATTGGAATTCCTATGGAGAGATTTATGGGTCACAATGATATGGTGAGAAGGAATGTTGAGAAAGCCAATGCTATTATTGACGGAATATTGGGCACAGGCATATCAAGAAATGTGGAGGGAAAATATGCAGAGGCAATAAATATAATTAATGAAAGTGGTAAACCGATATTTGCGGTGGATATCCCCTCAGGAATAAACGGCAATACTGGTAAAATTATGGGTGTTGCAGTAAAAGCGGATTACACAGTAACCTTTGGATTGCCAAAAATAGGGAATATTCTTTATCCGGGATTTGAGCACTGTGGTAAGCTCTATGTCTCGCACATCTCTTTTCCTCCGGAGAATTATGAGGATGAAAAAATAAATGTGTTGATGAATATGCCAATACCTCTTCCACCGAGAAAGAAAGACGGCCATAAGGGTACATTTGGAGATGTTCTATTTGTGGCGGGTGCAAGAAAATATTATGGAGCGCCTTATTTTTCCTCTCTTTCCTTCCTGAAGGCTGGTGGAGGGTACTCCCGTCTTGCCACCGCAAAATCTGTAGTACCCTTTATAGGCAGTGAAGGGCGTGAAATAGTTTTCCATCCCTTAGAGGAGACGGAGGATGGGAGTATAAGCTACACCTCTAAAGAAGAGATTCTTAGAATTGCTGAAGATGTAGATTTTGTGGTTCTTGGCCCGGGAACCTCTCTCAATGAAAGGACTCAGAAACTCATACTGGATCTCATTTTGGCCATAGATAAACCTGTGCTTGTGGATGGTGATGGTCTTACTGCACTCTCAAAGAATGTGGATCTCCTTAAAGATAGGAAAAATTTCACCGTTCTCACCCCCCATCCGGGTGAGATGTCTCGTCTTAGCGGATTAAGTGTGAAAGAAATCGTGGATAGAAAGATAGAGGTGGCAAGAGATTTTTCCACGAGATATGGGGTAATTGTAGTCCTGAAAGGAGCACACACACAGATTGCTTTCCCAGATGGTAATGTTTACATTAACATGTCCGGTAATTCTGGAATGGCCACAGCGGGCTCTGGAGATGTGCTAACGGGAACTATTGCAGCCATGTATACACTTGGCCTAAGAGTACCTGATGCGGTGAGAATGGGCGTCTTTGTTCATGGATTTGCAGGAGATATAGCGGCTCAGGAGAAGGGTGAGGATGGGATAACTGCCAGAGATATTATGGAGCATTTGCCATACGCGATGAAACTCATACGTGAAGATTTTCAGGGAGTTTTGGAGAAATACTCAATTCCAATAGTTTGAGTAAAAATATAAAGGTTAAGAAAGAGAGAGATATGTACGATATCTTCCAGGGAAAGAGGCAAATATGTACAATATCTTCCAGGGAAAGAGAGAGATATTTAGAGAAAAAAATTTAAATTTTAAAACTTTATCCTCTTTTTGAAGAGCAAAAAAGGTGGTAGGATGGCAAGTGAATACATCTACACCCATATTTTGGGCTTAGACGAGAAAATGGAGGGAGGTATTCCCAAGGGCTATATTATCCTCATCATAGGACCTCCTGGAAGCTATAAGTCGAGCATTGCCTTTTACATGGCTTATAAGAACATACTCTTTAAAGAGGAGGGAAAAGTTCTTTATCTCACACTTTCTCAGAATAAAGAGAGTTTAATATCTCAGATAGAAGAGATGAATTTGAATTTAAAAAATCTTCCGAAAGGGACAAAGTTTGAAATAATAAACGGCGATTTTCTGAGGGAAGGAGGTATAAAGAATATCGACGATTTCATTGCTCTTATGGAAAAATACAGAGAGAGATGGGAGAACATGGATTTTCTCATTGTGGATAATTTAAATTTCCTTTACTTATACACAATCATGAGATCCAAGGATACTTTAATGGATATTGTAAAATTATTTGAGTCCATGAGAAAAATTGGAGCCACAACATTTCTTATTTGTGAGACTCCATTGGGATCAAATAAAATTTCACAGTTTGAAATAGAGAGCTATCTGTGCGATGGCATCTTTCACCTGAACATGGAGAGGATTGGAAGAACCTTGGGGAGATATATATCTGTGATTAAGCTGAGAGGAAGAAAGCACTCCACAGATTACTATCCATTAGTAGTGGATGACATGGGTTTTAGAATTCTAACGCACTGAGAAAATTATTTAAAGAGTAGTTCCATGAGCTTTCGGTGATAAAATGGGTATGACACTTACTGAGAAAATTTTAGCCAGAGCTTCTGAAAAGAAGGAAGTAGAGCCCGGGGAAATAGTCACCGTGGAGCCAACCTGGGTTATGAGCCATGATAACTCTGCTGCCATTCTTTTAAAGTTTAAAAAAACAGGGATGAAGAAAGTATGGAATCCTAAAAAGATAGTGATTATCCTTGACCACACTGTGCCTGCTCCTACTGCAGAGTATGCAAATAATCACACGAGCATAAGGGAGTTTGTAAAGGAGCAGGGAATAGAGAACTTTTGGGACATAAACACGGGTATATGTCATCAGGTTATGGCGGAAAAAGGTTATGATCTCCCATCTGCTGTGATAGTGGGTGCAGATTCTCATACAACAACACCGGGCGCCTTTGGGGCGTTTGCCGCAGGAATTGGAAGAAGTGAGGTCGCAGCAATATGGGCCACAGGTAAAATCTGGTTGCGAGTTCCAGAAAGTTATGAAATAATTGTGAATGGCGAAATGCCAAAGGGTGTATTTGCCAAGGATCTGGCTCTTCATATCATCGGGGATGTAACTGCAAGTGGTGCGGTATATAAAGCTGTGGAGTTCAAAGGAGAGACCATAAGAAATATGAGCATTGCCTCGAGGATGGTTCTTACAAACATGAGCGCAGAGATGGGTGCAAAAAATGGAATTGTTGAAGCTGATAAGAAAACGGAAGAATATCTAAAAAACAGGGCAAGGGCTCCATATAAAATTTTGCATTCCGATGAAGATGCTGAATATGAGAAGAAATATGAATATGACGCTTCGGATCTTGTACCAAAAATTGCTTTTCCACATACTGTGGATAATGTTCACGATATTGACAAGGCTGAGGGAATAAATATAAACCAGGTATTTCTGGGCACCTGTACTAATGGTCGTGTTGAAGATTTAGAGGTTGCAGCCAGGATTCTCAAGGGTAAGAGAATAAATCCAGATGTCCGCATGCTTGTGTTTCCAGCTTCCTGGGAGGTGTGGCGAGAAGCGGATGAAAAGGGTATTTTGAAAACACTTGCAGAGGCGGGTGCCGTAATCATGAATCCTGGATGTGGTCCCTGCCTTGGAGCACATGAAGGAGCGCTTGCAGATGGAGAAAAATGTCTTAGCACGGCAAATCGCAATTTCAAGGGGAGAATGGGAAATCCAAATGCGGAGATCTATCTTGGTTCTCCTGCAACAGCTGCAGCTAGTGCACTTAAAGGGTATATTTCTGATCCAAGGGAGGTGTTATAAATGGGACGGGTGTGGAAGTATGGAAATGATGTCAACACAGATGTGATATTTCCTGGAAAATACACATACAAGATAATGAGTGACGAGGAAATGGCCTCTCATGCCTTGGAGGATCTTGATCCTAATTTTGCCAAGGAGGTTAAGCAAGGTGATGTTATAGTTGCTGGTAAAAACTGGGGATACGGCTCTTCGAGGGAGCAGGCGGTGAAGTGTCTGAAGGCTGCGGGAATAAAGGCAATAATAGCGGAGAGTTTTGCCAGAATTTATTATCGTAACTGCATAAATCTGGGATTACCGGCAATAACTCTCAAGAGAGAAGATATTGAAAAATTTGATGATGGGGATGAAGTTGATGTGGACATAGAAAAGGGAGTTATAGTAAACAAGAGCAAGGGCTTTGAAATTCATTTTCCACCATTCGAGGGTTATGTGATGGATATCATAAGAGCAGGGGGAATTATAGAATACATAAGGATGCAACAGGGAAAAGAATAAGAAGAATAGCATCATAAGGTGCCGCATGGAGTTCCCCAAAATAGAAACTGCAGATTTCAAATATCCTGGGACTCATACTGCTGTAGAGTACATCTATCCCGAGTTAACGGCAGTGTGCCCACAAACGGGATTGCCAGATTATTATATTCTACGTATTATATACGAACCGGATAAGAAACTCCCTGAACTTAAATCTCTAAAAATGTATCTTGTAGCTTATCGGAACTATGGAATATGGCATGAGCATTTAGCTAACAAAATAATGGAAGATTTCAAAAAAGCTGTGGAGCCTAAATGGGTCTATATAGAGTTATATGTGAACAATCGTGGAGGAATATACACAAGTGTAAGGAGATTCTGGTCTCGGGAGAGAGGCGATAGTGTGGAAGAAGCACTGAAAAGAGGTAAAGAACATCCTCACTTGAAAATTTGAGTAAGTTTTTTATTTTCATTTTTCTCTCTTACATTGTGATCTTCTCTAAGATATGCAGGGAACTTAGCGACACATCCTCAAAAAAAGAAAAGGTTGAAATCCTGAGGAGATATCTTTCCACGATGGAGGCAGAGGAGAGAGAGGTGCTTATACTTCTTCTTCTCTCAAAAATAAAGGGTTATAGTTTTAGGATTGTTAAGAATGCATTGGGTGATTTCACTCTCTTCTATAAAGGAGATGTCTACGAGGCTGTGAAAGGACATCTTGAAAAATCTGCTTGGAGGCAGAGAAATCTTCTGGGAAGAAATCTGGATATGGTGGATGTTGTGAGAGCTTTAAAAAGTGCCTCTAAGGAAAATAAAGAGCTTGTGCTTAAAGGACTTGTTTCCTCTTTAGATCCGGAAGATGTTGCCTTTTTAATCTCCTCTTTACTGAATGATCTGAGAGTGGGAGTCAAAGAAGGTTTAATCTGGGAAGCAATGGCAAAGGTTTGTGGAAGAGAATATAGAAAGGTAAAGAAATTCATCGGGCTCACATCTTTGAGAGAGCTTGTTAGATGCAGATTTTCAGAAGAGATAAGACCCTTTTTTCCTCTCTCTCCAATGCTGGCAGAGAAGGCAGAAAATTTTGATGAGATAATCTTGAAGGGGAACATATGGGCAGAGAGAAAACTTGATGGAATAAGGATACTTGTGCATAAAAAGGATGGAAAAATAAGGATTTTCTCAAGAAGAGGTAAAGATATCACTACCTTCTTTCCAGAGATAGTTGAATATGCCTCTCAAATAGGTGGAAACTATGTCCTTGACGGAGAAGTTGTGGCAAGAAAAGAAGATAGAATACTTCCATTTCAAAGTATAATGAGGAGATTTTCTGAAAGGAGAAATGTGACCATAGATTTCTTTTTCTTTGACATTCCCTATTACAATGGCTCCCTTATAAATGAGAACTATGAGAAGAGAAGAGAGTTTCTTGAATCAATTACAGAAAAATATGTGGTGAGAAGAAAGATAGAAGATGCGGATTCTCTTAAAAGCTATTTTGAAAAGGAGATAAGCAAGGGATATGAAGGACTTGTCTGTAAGCATCCTCAAGGTAAATATTATGTAGGAGAAAGAAGCGCCTTATGGTTAAAGATAAAGAGAATATTTGAAGTGGATGCTGTTATAGTTGCTGCAGAATGGGGTCATGGTAGAAGAAAGAAATGGCTTTCAGATTATCATCTTGCTCTCTGGAAGGATGATTCTTTGGTAGAAGTTGGTAAAACATTTAAGGGTTTGAAAGATAAAGAGATGGAATATCTTACTAAGAAATTGTTAGAGTTGAAAATCTCAGATATGCCAGGAGGAATTAATGTAATTCCCAAAATTGTGGTGGAGGTGGAATT
>JAGHBQ010000128.1 GCA_021160945.1 Thermoplasmata archaeon | reverse complement strand
CCTTATATGGATCTCCTCCAACATATTTTCTCACCACCCTGTGGGCTATATGTGCCAGTTCCGGAGGAGTTCTTTCCCAAGATTCCTTGAGTAATTTTTTCATTATTTCCCTAAGTATCTCTTTCTGGGCATCTTCATTCAGATGCGAAAATCTAGCTGCCTGCAGTGCCTGACGCAGAAAACAGGGTATGCATTGCGGTGAAGCTTTCATAACACCTTAAAGACCCAGGAGCTATTAATAATTACCGATGCAAAACTATATAACGGGGATTGCTATCTTTTTCCAAATGATACTGATAAAAATGGGAGGAAGCGTAATCTCGGATAAAGGTAAATACAAAAAATTCAGAGAAGAAACGGTCAGAAGAATAGCGGGAGTTCTTCCCAAAGAGAAGCTTCTGCTTGTTCATGGTGGCGGATCATTTGGGCATGTTCTTGCTCACAAGTACAGGATAAGAGAAGGTTATGAAAAGTGGAAAATTCTTGGCTTTTCAGAGATTGGGAGAGATATGGAGGAATTAAATTTAAAAATCCTGAAAATTCTGATTGAGGAGAAAATTCCTGCAGTATCAATTCCGCCTCATGCCCTTTTCATAATGGGGGATGAGCCAAATATGGATATATTTCATTTCATCGTAGATTTAAATTTTGTTCCCCTAACTTTTGGAGATATAATCTTTCATCGCTCCAAGGGGATAGAGATTTGCTCTGGAGATTATCTAATGCTCCATCTGGCCAGAGAATTCAAACCAGAAAAAACGATATTTCTTACCGATGTGGATGGAATCTATGATAAAGATCCCGGAGAGCCTGGAGCTAAACTCATCTCCGTGCTTGAGAGGAATGTTGAACCTGAAACTTCCACAAAAGTAAAGGATGTTACTGGAGGCATAGCATATAAGATTGAAATTATGAGGAAAATAGCCCGATATAGCAAGGTTTATGTTTTAAACGGCTTTCATCCTGAAAGAGTGAAAAAGGTTCTGGATGGTGAGGAAACGATAGGGACGGTGATAATATGATAGAGAATCGAAAACTTGAGCATCTCAATATATGTTTGGAGAAAAATGTGAGGTCACATCATAATTACTGGGATGATGTCATTATCAAACATGAAACAATACCTTCTGTAGATCTTGAAGATATCTCTCTAGAAGTTGAATTTCTCGGGAGAAAGCTGAATGCTCCCATAATTGTGGACGCTATGACCGGGGGCCATAAAGTGGCTAAAAAAATAAATGAAAATATAGCTAAGGCATGCAGTGAGCTTGGTATTGGTATGGCTGTTGGCTCTCAGAGAGCTGCTATAGAAAAAAGAGAGCTGGAGGACACATACTCTGTTATTAAGAATTACGAAATGCCCCTGAGATTGGGTAATCTCGGAGCACCTCAGGTTACGCTTGAATATGGAGAGGTGGAAATAAGAAAAGCAATTGAGATGATAGATGCCCATGCTCTAGAACTTCACTTCAATTATCTACAGGAAGCAATTCAACCGGAAGGGGAGACTGTGGTGAAAGGGTTAAAAGAGAAGCTTAAAAAACTTGCTGAAAAATATAAACTAATAGCAAAAGAAACTGGTGCAGGCATAAGCAGAAAGGCTGGAGAATTTTTCAAGAGTGCTGGATTTGTGGCCCTAGATGTAAGTGGTGTAAGTGGCACAAGTTTTGCTGCCGTGGAATATTATAGAGGAGGAGAGCTTGGAGAAACCTTCTGGGACTGGGGTATTCCCTCGCCCTATTCCCTTTTAATTCTCAGAGAGCTAGAGATACCTCTCATAGGGAGTGGGGGGATAAGCAACGGGTTGGATGTGGCCAGAGCACTAGCTTTGGGGGCAACTCTTGCAGGTATATCAAGGGAAATATTGCCATATGCATTCAAATCTTCTGATGCAGTAATAAATAAGCTGGAAAGGATTGTAAAAGAGCTCAAAATAACAATATTCTTAAGCGGTGCAACAAACGTGAAAGAGATGAGAAACGTGAGTTATGTGATAAGGGGTGAACTTAGGGAATGGTTGAAACAGTAGTAGATTCTCCCTGTCCTGTGTGTGGGAAAAAAACTCTGGTTTACAGAGCCGAAGAGCTTGATCTGCCCTATTTCGGCAAGTGTTTAGAAACCACTATGATCTGCAAGAACTGTGGGTTCAGACACGCAGATGTGATGATGCTTGAAGTCCACGAGCCCATGCTATATGAATTTACTATTCATGATGAGGAGGATCTCAATGTAAAGGTTATCAGGTCCACCTCAGGCACCATAGAAATTCCAGAGCTTGGTGCAAAAATAGAACCGGGACCATTATCCGAGGCTTTCATCACCACGGTTGAGGGCGTTTTGAATCGTATTGTAAACGTGCTTGTCCAGCTTATGCATGACAACCCTGATATGAAAGATAAAATAAACGAAATTTTGAGAAAGATTGGTTACATACGTCATGGGAAAATGGTTGCAAAAATAATATTGAAAGATCCTCTAGGAAACAGTGGCATTGTGAGCGAGAAAGTGAGAAGGAGAAGACTCTCGGAGAAAGAGATAAAAGAGTTGAAACTTGGTGAGATAATCTACGAAATCAGGAGAGGATATTAATGACATATTCAATAATTCTGAAAGTTGAGGATAAAATAGGAATTGGCGTGGTAAGTGGCAGCATAGCTGTTGGTTCCAGAGTACCATGGGCCCAATATGGGGTTGGGGGTGTGGTGACTCAGGGATATACCAATGTGAATCTCGGTCCCATAATAATCGAATTGCTTAAGAATCATTCTGCTATAGAGGCTCTAAAAATAGCCCTATCTAATGATACAGGAAGAGATATGAGACAGGTAGGAGTTCTCGACTTCTCAGGAGAAACTGCAGTATTCACAGGAAGCATGACCCCTCTTAAGAGGATGCAAATCACAGAAAAAGGAAAGATTTGTCTGGGTAACCTTCTTAGCTCTGAAGAGGTGCCCAGAGCGCTCTGTGAGGCTGCTGATATATCAGGGAATTTGGGGGAGAAAATACTAAACGCATTAGAAGCGGGGCATCAAAAAGGAGGTGATGCTCGGGGAGACAGAAGCGCAGCAATGCTCATAGTAGGAAAACCTGAACCCTATGACAGAATAGTGGATATAAGAGTTGATTATTCCCAAGAGCCAATCAGAAAATTAAGGGAAATATACGAAATGCTTTAACTCCCCTTTCTTAGATTTTTCATTCTCTTTATCTTAGCTTCAATCATTTCTCTCTTTGCTATGTCATGCCTCATGTAAATCTTTCCAGAGATGTGCCTTAGCGCTCTCTCTGCTGTTTTTTCCGCTTCTTCCAGATTATTTCCTATGCCCACAACTGCCAGGGATCTGGATGTTGTAGTATAAATTTCTCCTCCTCTCTCATCCACAGAAGCGTAATACAGCAGCGCCCCTTCTTTTTTAATTCTCTCTTCATTCACTTTGATTACCTCGTTCTTTGCAGGATTCGGCGTGCCATAGCCCTCTGGGACCACGTACTTTACCACAGTTGCTTTATTCTCGAATTCCACCACAATATCCTTTAACTTATTTTCAAGGATACTCCACGCTACATCAACAAAATTTGTCTTCATGATAGGAAGAACATTCATGGCCTCAGGATCTCCAAATCTGCAGTTAATTTCTATTATTTTTGGTCCCTCGGCAGTGAGCATAAATTGTCCGTACATTATCCCTTTGTATGTTCTACCCTCTCTGCGCATTGCAGCTATTACATCCTCCAGAATTTTCATGCTCCTTGCATAATCCTCCCCTGTGAGGAAAGGCAAAAGATGATTCTCCAAACTGTATGAGCCCATGCCACCAGTATTCGGTCCCTTATCCCCCTCATATGCTCTCTTGAAATCCTGAACCAAAGGCATACCTTTGAGATCATTTCCATCAGTAAACACCTGAAGAGTATACTCCTCACCCACCATCTTCTCCTCTATTATTACACGACTTGTCCCTCCGATTTTCTTTTCCATAACCTCCTTAGCATACTTTATTCCCTCTTCTTTGCTCTGGAAATGATCTCCCATCACTCTTACTCCCTTTCCACCAGTTACACCCACGGGCTTTATCACAAAAGGTTTATCATATTCTCTTAAAAATTCCTCAACTTTCTTTGCCGAGTTAAATACATAGTAATCCACAAATCCTCCAATCCCATGTTTCTTCATCAACTCCCTCATAAACTCTTTGGAGCCTTCGATTATGGCCGCATTTTTTCTTGGACCCACCACCGGGATTCCTTTCTCTTCGAGCATATCCGCCATGCCTTCAATTAAGGGAGCCTCGGGACCAATAACCGCAAAATCCACCTCTCTGAATTTTACCCATTCAAGATCTTTCACAAAGCCTATGGAAAGTGGGCCCACTGCATAATCCTGAGAAAGCTTGGCAATTCCGGGATTTTTATGTGGCATTACTGCATAAATCTTTGCTCCTCCTCTTTTCAACGCATGGGCTATTGCGTGCTCTCTTCCTCCCGAACCTATAAGTAAAACTTTATTCATTTTTTTCACCTCCCATCTTCTCTTCCAGAAACTTCTTAACTTCCTCAGGTCTGGATGCGTCTATCCCAAAATATTCGGTGAATTTTTTTGTTGTTCTCAGAACTATGGTTTTACCTGCTTTTTTGCCATAAACAAAACCTCTTTTTTTGAGTTCATCAACATACTCATATACTCTTGAACCTAAAAATTCACGCAGCTTACTTTGAGTTATGGGCTGATAATAGGCAATCACAGCTAATGTTCTGAGAACCTCATCGCTCATTTCTCTTTTTCCAACACGATACCCATATTGCAGATAATCCTCTTTCAGCTGCATGACATACTTGTTGCCTATCTTCGCTATCTCTATGGCCCCACCCCTATTCTCGTATTCCTTTCTAAGTTTTTTCACTGCTTTACTCACTTCCTTTGAGTCGTGACCTATGATTTCCCCAATTTCTCCGACTCTCATGGGATTCTCAGAGGAAAAAAGTACTGCCTCCACCTTCTTCATAATTTCATCCATGGTAAGTGGTAAAGAACTTGAATTTATAAACTTTCCTCAAAATGGATGATACTCTAATGAAGAAACTTTTGCTCTCGTCTCTCCGTTCGCTTATACTCACTTCGTGCCATTGCTCACGCTTAACAGGCAGGTATACGCTTTGGCTTACGTTCTGTCCTTCGGGACTTTGCCCCCTTTGGTCGCAATGTCATATATTCGCCAAACGTTAAGTAAAAAGGAGCATAAAAAATAAATCATCATAGAGCTATATACCTTCATGAAAAAGATAAACACATCAGAAGCACCCGAACCTGTAGGTCCTTATTCTCAGGCAATAAGAGCTGGAGATTTTCTCTTTATCTCAGGTCAGATTCCATTAAATCCCCAGAGCAGAAAAATTGAAGGCAATATAAAGGAGCAAACAGAGAGGGTTATAAAAAACATAGAGGCCATACTTAAAGCCGAGAATTCCTCGCTGGAAGATGTGGTTAAGGTTACCGTGTATCTCAAAGACCTCAAAGAATTTGGGGAGATGAATGAAAT
>JAGHBQ010000078.1 GCA_021160945.1 Thermoplasmata archaeon | reverse complement strand
GGGGCTACGCCCCCTTTCTAAACCCCTTTTCTTTTGGGGTAAAGTACCTTTTTTAAAAGGACTTGGGGGCACCTGCGCTACGCCCTTCTTCGGAGGGCTTGCTCGTAACTGGCGTTACTCATTCCCCCTCTCTACACCCCTCCCTCTTTTGGGGGTAAAGCACCTTTCTCAAAGAGGAAAAATTTTAATAATATCCTAAAAGATACTGCCATGGTGAGGAGTTATGCCATTCAGTTCTCTATTTGATAAGGAGTTGAAACTGTTAAAAAAATCAAGAAAGATGCATGAAAAGGCCGAAAAATTAGTAGAAAAACGGAATCCTAATGGGAAAGAGATTCTTAACAGTCTTATTGATCTTGTAGAGGGCAATGTTGATATTATAAAGACTCGGAAAGAGGATTTTTCCAATTTGCTTGTGCTGACTGGTGCAGCACTTCGTAAATGTGGAGATTTGGATTCTGCAGAGAGGAGTTTTCTTCTTTCTCTAAAGCTGAATGAGGAAAATGTGGATGCCTATACCCACTATGCGTTTCTCCTGGCTCTTAAGAAGAAATATGATGAGGCTCTCAAAACTGTAGAAAGGGGAATAAATATAGACAGAAAAAACAAAAGTGCCTGGGAGATGAAGGCTGAGATTTATGAGCTAATGGGAGATATAGATGAGGCTCTGAGCATTTACAAGAAGCTCATAAATCTTTATCCTGAGGAAATAAAATATTTTGACAAATATCTGGAATACAGACCTAAAGATGTTGATGTTCTTTTCAAAAAAGGTGTTCAGCTTTACAGGATTAAAAGCTACGACGGTTGTGTAAAAACTATGAAAACTGTTGTAGAGATAGATAGAGATCACCAAAGGGCGTGGGTGTATCTTGGTGCTGCATACACCAAAATGGAGAGAATCGAGGATGCTATAAAAGCTTTCAAAGAGGCTCTCAAAACCGATCCGAACGATAAGCCCTCCTGGGTGAATCTGGGGATTATTTACAAAAAGAGGGGAGAGTATCTAGAGGCTTTGAAATCCTTCGAAGAGGCAATAAAAATCGAGCCCAATGATAAGAGGAGCTGGTATCTAAAAGCCTCTGTTTTATATTCTCTAGGCAGGTATGGTGAGGGACTTAGCGCCGTTAACAAAGCTCTGGAGCTTGATGAAAAATACGAAGAGGCGCTTTTCCTGAAAAGAGACATATTGAAACACATCAACAGGCCAGAAGAGATGGTGAGGGTTGCCCGACAGCTTCTGGAGCTTGGACACGAGGACATAGACATTCTTTTAGATCTTGCAAAAGCATATTACACTTTGAAGGATTATGAAAATGCATGGAAGATTACTTTGAGAATTTTACAGAAAACACCTCATCATATACCAACCCTCCAGCTTCAAAAAGAGATCATGAAAAAGCAAAAGAAGTGGGATAAGGTTATTGCCATTTGTGAAAACATATTGAATATTGAACCAAGCAACATAGAAGCCATCATGGACGAGGCCCATGCTTATCGAGCTATGGGGAAGCTTGAAAGTTCCCTTAATCTACTCATAAAAGCCTCCGAGATAGAAAGAAAGAGCATTGAAATCTGGAGGGAGAGAAAAGATGTTGCGAAAGAGTTGAACAAGCCTCAGGAGGTTATAATTGCGGCCACCGAAATCCTGAGCATGGAGGAGGATTATGAATCCTATAAAGATCTGGCAAGAGCATATTACACCATAAGCAGGTATGATGAGGCTAAAAAAATAATGGAGAAGGGACTGAGGATAAAAGAGGATGCAGAGGGCTGGAATCTTCTTGGCATGATTTATTACAAGCTGAGAGACTTTGAAAATGCCCGGAGGGCTTTTGAGAAAGCTGCTGAGATGAATCCCGAGGTTAAAAAATATTGGAACAATCTTGGTTGGACTGCAGAAAAACTGGAAAATTATGAGAAAGCCATAGAATACTTCGATAAGGCTTTGAAACTTGAACCTGAGGATATGAGAATATGGTACCAACGAGCTCTATGCCTCAAAAAACTTGGCAGAAAGGAGGAGGCTCTTGTAAGTTTCCAAGAGGCTCTAAAAATAAATCCCACTTTCACAAAAGCGCTGTTTGAAAAGAGTGATATTCTAATTTCTCTGGGAAATCTCAACGAAGCCCTAAGTACTTTGGATATTCTTCTTGATAAGGAGCCCGCAAATCACAGGGCACTTTACAGGAGGGCCTGGATAAGATTGCAGAAAAAGGAATTTGAGGCAGCTCTCAAAGATATTGAAAATGCACTTAAGTATGAGAAAAAGGAAGAGTATCTTGAACTTAAAAAGGAGATTTGCAAGTCTCTTAGAGATACACAATGTGTGATAAATATCTCTCGAGAGATTTTGAGCATCAATAAGAAGAACGTCGGCGCCTGGAGAGATCTGGCACAGAGCTACTTGGAAATGGGAAAGATAGATAGCGCTATTGCGAAATATAAGGAAGCCCTTGAAATTCTTCCGGAAAATAAGGTTCTTCTCTATGAGTTAAAAAATGTGCTATTGAGCAACAATAGGTTTGCAGATGTAATAGATGTCGCAAAGAAAATTTTAGCTATAGAGCCCTCTGATTTCATAAATATCATAGATCTTTCCAGAGCTCTCATGAATTTGAAGAAATTCGAAGAGGCAAGAGAATACCTTTCTCGAGCTCTGAAATTGAATAGAAATAGGGAAGCATTAGAACTCCTTGGAGATGTTTATTTCGAGCTAGGAAAATATGAAAATGCTTTAGAAAATTACAAAGATGCTGCTCGTCTGGAAGCTTCAGAGGAGCTTTACTATAAACTTGCTCTCACCAGTTACCGAATGGAAAGAGTAGGTGAAGCTCTTAAATATCTTAACAACGTTTTGAAAACGAGTAAAAAGGCAGAATATTATTTATTGGCTTCAGAGCTTTATCTAAAGAAAGGGTCTCTCAATTCCGCACTCAAATATGCTCAGCAGGCTTATC
>JAGHBQ010000095.1 GCA_021160945.1 Thermoplasmata archaeon | reverse complement strand
CTATCATAGGAGAAATAGCCAAAAAGATAACCTGAAATATTGGTAAAGAGTTCTTTTAAAGCTCTGAAAGAATTTCTCTCTTTCATGAAAAATCTATTGTTAACTTTGGTACCATTTTCCCCTATTTCCACGGTGATATCTGGAGATGCAGAGAGAATTGTCTGTAATTTCTCTCTTCCTCTTTTTGCCCTTCTCTCAAAGATAAATGGGTAGGAATGTTCTCTGAGCACGGAGAAGAGGGATTCTGGACTAACATACTCTAATTTTTGAAGAAGCATAGAATCTCCTCCATCTTTCTCATCATTGTGTCGCCAAGTACAGATTCTACACAATCTTTTGCATCCATTAAATCGCTGAAGCCAGAGGCATAAAGAGCCAGTGAAGAATTCAGAACTATGAAATTCCTGTCCTCCTTTTTTCCCTCTCCTCTGAAAACTTTCAGTATTCTATCTGCACTTTCCCCTGGGCTTCCACATGGGATAATTTTGCTCCTCTCAATACCAAGATCCTCTGGATAAAGGGTGTAATAATCAACATTTTTCCCGTTAACCTCGCCCACAATAGTTCTGCCATTGGGATTTGCCTCATCCAATCCTTCGCCATGGACGACCAAAGCCTTTTTTATATCGAGATATGTCATGGCCTCAGCAACCAGAGAGATAAGGTTAGGAGAATTCACTCCAATGAGCTGATATTTTGGCTTGGCAGGGTTGCACAACGGCCCAATAATGTTGAATATAGTTTTCACTCCAAGCATTCTTCTCACAGGCATAATCCTTTTCAGGGATGGATGATACCGGGGCGCAAAGAGGAATGTGAAATTTGTTCTCTTGAAAAGCTCCATTGCTTTTTCAGTGCTCATCAGAACATCTATTCCCATAGCATTTAGAACATCCGCAGATCCGCTTCGGGATGTTATAGAAGAATTTCCATGTTTTGCCACCCCATGAAAATTGGAGAGTATTAGCGATGAAGCAGTGCTTACATTTATAGTGAAAGAGTTATCTCCTCCTGTTCCTGCAGTATCTGCCACGATTCCCAAGTCAATGCTTTTTGCACTATCTCTCATAGCCTTTGCAAATCCCGCAAGCTCCTCCACACCGTATCCCTTCGTCTGCAAGGCAGCAAGGTAAGCACCTATTCTCACCTCATTTTCCCTGGTGAGATCTTTAAATAATTGATAGGCTTCCTCAAAGCTGAGATTCTTTCTCTCCACAATTTTTCCAAGCATAGCTATGCCTCCACAAATTCCTTTAACTTCTCACCTGGGTGGGAAGAGAGCATTAAAGCGGTACCTATCAGAGCTGCATCTGCATATTGAAGTGCTCTTTTGAGATCCTTAATGTTTCTTATTCCACTCTCACTTATCTTCAGAAATCTTTTCGGGAGGAAGGGTGCGATTTTCTCTGTAATCTTGACATTTCCTCCATCTTTCTCCAGTTTTTCTATATCCCTGTTGTTTATTCCAATTACTCCATGATTAAGGCTCTCAATGTACCTCAACTCATTCAGCTCATGGATTTCAATTAGGGGTTCCAAACAATGCTCTCTGGCCACATCTGCAAATTCAGGAAGCTTTGTTTTCAATTTTCTCGCTATGAGGAGCACGGCCGAAGCTCCTACCTCGGCAGTTCTTTCTATCTCCTCTTTGTTCACTATGAAATCTTTACGCAACACCGGTAAAGATGACTCTTCGCATATTTCTCTGAACAGTTTAAAGTTGCCACGAAAATATTTCCTCTCTGTTATGTAAGATATTCCAACTGCTCCTGCACGGTGATAGTCTCTTAAAATTTCGATGGGATCACGACCCCGAAGAAGATCCCCATCCTTGGGAGAATAAACCTTGATCTCTGCTATAATTGCGTTCTTTTTTCCTCTTGCTTTAAGGATCGAATGCGTTAAGCCAAAAACCATCACCACTCATATTACTCACCGCATGCCATCATTCAAATTGAATATTTAATTATTTGGCCGAAAAAATGGAGCTAAATTCAGTTTGGTCAACGATTTCTGGCCAAATTTTTATATTATCATCTCTCATCTCTCTTTCCGGTGATGGTGATGCCGGACCAATATTAAAAGAGAGAATGAAAGAGCTTAGAAGGGAAATCGAAGAGATAGACAGAGAGATCATTTTTCTTCTCCAAAAAAGAATGCGGATATCTTTTGAAATTGCTAACATAAAGGCGCAGCTTGAGATCCCCGTAAGGGACGAAAAAAGGGAGGAAGAAATTCTCAGAAAGGCTGGAAATTTCCGCCATATCTTCGAGAGAATTCTGGAGATGAGTAGAAATGTTCAGTGTTTACGAATATTTCAACAGAATAAATGAGATAAATCCCAAGATAAGGATGGATGCTGGAGATCCAGATATTCCAGTGAGAAGAGAGATCATAGAAGCTGCAGTGCGGTCACTTAGGAATGGAGAGACAGGATATACGGCTACTGCAGGATTACCTGAACTCAGGGAGAGAATTGCTGAGCTCGAAGATGTTTCTCCAGAGGAGGTAATCATTGCTCCAGGGGCGAAGATTCTTATAGCATCTGAAATAGCAATGGCGAAAAGAGTTACAATTATTGCACCATACTGGAACGCCTATTTACTCATATCTCATCAGTTTGGAAAAGAGTTTGAGGTGATAGAAACAAGATTGGAGAACAGGTGGACTCCCCAGATAGAGGATTTTGATGGAGATCTCCTCGTTCTCAATTATCCAAACAATCCTACAGGAAGGGTTCTTTCCTCAAGCAAAGTTAGGGAAATTGCAGAGATTGTGGAGGATAAGGGAGCAAAACTCCTCTCAGACGAAATTTATGGAGACCTCTCATTTGTGAACTTTACCTCTCCGAGAAAATTTTATGAGAAAACGGTAACAGTAAAGGGATTTTCAAAGCTTTACTCCATGACAGGTTTCCGGTTAGGCTATGCGATAGCAGAGAAAGAGGAAATTGAGAGGATAAAGAGGTTTATAGAAGCAAGTGTGACGTGTGTACCTTCATTTGTGCAGAGAGCTGGGCTGAAGGCTCTTGAGCTTAGAGAAGAGATAGTAAATTATGTAAGGAAAGAGTACCAAGGAAGGGTGAAAACTGCCACAGAAATACTTCATAGATTTGAATTCATCAAGCCTGAGAGTGCATTTTACATATTTTTAAAAATTGCCCAAGATGGAATTGTAT
>JAGHBQ010000019.1 GCA_021160945.1 Thermoplasmata archaeon | reverse complement strand
GAGTTAAGAGATGGGGTTTTGATACAGGGTGGCAGAAGTCTCCACGGAGGACTCTTGGAATCCCATGGAGACCATCGGATTGCCATGGCTTTAAGCGTTGCGGCAATGGGAGCGAAAGGTAGAAGCATAATAATAGATGAAAGATGCGTAGAGAAATCATATCCACAATTTTTTAGAGATCTAAGGAGGATTGCATATGATGGGTAAACTTCTTCGCTTCTCCATATTTGGAGAGAGTCATGGTAAAGTGGTTGGTTGTCTTATAGAGGGTATGCCTCCGGGAATAAGAGTGGATACTACAGAAATTAAAAAAGATCTTGAAAGAAGATGGGGTATTAGAGAATCATCATCTTCAAGAAGAGAGGAAGATACACCTGAGATCCTTTCAGGAGTCTTCAGAGCTCATACTACTGGAGCGCCCATAGCAATAGTTCTGAAAAACAGGGATGCAAAATCCTCCTACTATGAGGAGATAAAATATACACCACGCCCTGGGCATAGTGATTATACTGCTTCAGTTCGATATTTTGGATACAATGATTATCGTGGTGGGGGTTTCTTCTCGGGAAGGCTTACCGCAGCAATGGTGGTTGCGGGATATTTTGCCAGAAAAGTTCTTGAAAGAGAGGGTGTGAGGGTAAGAGGGTATATTAAAAGAATAGGAGATATTGAGGCGAATGTAAGTCTAGAAAATCTTTTCTCCTCAGCGCTGCTCTGTCCCGACGAAGAAGCATGGGAAAAAATGAAGAGAAGGATAGAAGAGATTAGAAAGGAGGGTGATAGCATTGGCGGGATTGTGGAAAGCGTTGCTATTGGAGTGCCTGCAGGGTTGGGTGGCCCCTTTGATGATGATCTAGAGGGAGAGCTCTCCAGGGCATTTTTTGCAATTCATGGAGTGAAAGGAGTGGAATTTGGAGCGGGATTTCGTTTTTCGGTTATGAAAGGGAGCGAGGCAAATGATAATTTAATTGTGAGAAATGGAAAATTAGAAACGAATGAAAACAACATGGGTGGAATCCTTGGTGGAATAAGCAATGGTATGCCAATCGTAGCAAGAGTGGTCTTCAAGCCCACCCCTTCTATTTACAAAGAACAGAAAACTGTGGATTTGAGAAGAATGGAGAATGTATCTCTAAAGCTTAGGGGAAGGTTTGATACCTGCATAGTTCCCAAGGCGGTTGTTGTAATTGAATCCATGATGGCCTTTGTTTTGGCAGACCATCTTCTCAGAAGATATTCCTATCTGTACTTTATGAATGATAAAATTTAAATTTCATAAAAGCATAACAAGTTGATAAAGATGATAATAGAACTTGCCAAAAGGAGAAGAACTGTTAGGGAGTTCAGAAGAGATAATTTCCCAGTTGAAAAGATTGTAAAAGCAATAGAGGTTGCTAGGGAGGCACCCTCAGGGATAAATAAGCAGCCATGGTTCTTTCTTATAGTTGGAGATGGGGAAAGGAAAAAAGAGATAAGAGAGGTGGCGGAGAGATATGAAAAAATCTCTTTTCAAAGGCTGAGAGGAGAGCTTAAAGAGTGGTTGGAAAAAAATAGTATCACATGGGAAAAGAAATTTTTGGAAGATGCGCCGTATCTTGTTATGGTTTTTTCTGATGCTCGTGCACCCTATTCTAAAGAATCAACATGGATTGCAGTTGGATATTTTCTTCTGGCTCTGGAGGAGGAGGGACTGAGCACTGTTACATATACTCCCCCATCCCACAGAGAAATTGCCAAGGTTGTAAATGCACCAAAGCATTATAGATTAGAGGTGATTATGCCCGTAGGTTACTCAAAAAAGGAGACCGAGAAGAAAGAAAGGAAGAAGCTTAACGACATCATGGCTTTTGAACATTTTTAGAGTAATGCTTATATAATTTAAAAATATATTCCAATTATGGACGCAAAAGATTGGAAGATATTCAATATGCTCCGGGAGAACAGCAGGGAATTTATCAAAACAATGGCCAGAAAGCTTGAAATGCCCCATTCCACGGTTTACGAGAGGATGAAAAAGATGAAAGAAGAGGGAATAATAAAGAAATTCACTATACAGCCAGATTACAAAAAGCTGGGTTTGGGAATATGCGCCTATGTGCTCATATCCTTCAGCCCTGAGTCCACGAAAACACAGCGAGAGGTAGCAGAGGATATAGCTTCTTTAAAGGAAGTTTATGGTGTGGACATAATTACAGGTCGCTGGGATATCTTGGTGAAGATAAGAACTTCGGATATGGAGACTCTTGAGGAAGTGATACTCGAGAAAATAAGGAGCATAGAGGGCGTAGAAAAAACTGAGACACTCGTGGTATTTCAGAATATCAAAGAGATATGCTAAATTCCATGTTCACCTATTACCTTGGGAAAGAGCGCAGCATATTCCACGGAGTCAAGTCTACATAGATATCTGGTCAGTCTTTCTATTCCGATTCCAATTCCGGCTGATCTTGGCAACCCTCTTTTTGCAAATTCAAGGTAAAGGGTAAAATCCTCTGGGCGATAGCCACCTCTTTTTATTCTATCCACGATTCTCTCATACTTATATTCCCTTTCTCCACCGGATGCAGCTTCTCCGAATCCATGGGGATATATTAAATCCATGTCACGAAGTATACCTTTTCTGTATTCTCTGTCATAGAACTCTCGCCTTTCTAGGGGCATATCTACTATCCAGAATGGGTTTTGCATTTTTCTTGAGAGCTCGATCTCAAAATTTTCACCATATTTTTTATAGGCTTCCTTAAAGGTTATCTGAGGGAAAGGCTTTTCAGGAATTTCCGTATCCAAGGAGAATTTCTCCTTTACTTCTTTTATTATGTGAATAAGCATGTTTTCCACAAGATCCATTACGTCTTCTCGTGAGGCATCTCTGATTTCTAAGTCAAGTTGAGTGAACTCTGCCAGATGTCTGCCGCTTTTCCTCTTATCTTCAAACTCCAGTCTTATGTTCGGAGAAAAGGAAAATATTTTCTCGAAAGGAATTAGGGCAAGCTGCTTATGAAAGATCATGCTCTTTGTGAGGGAATATTTTGCCCCGTAATAATCTATAAAAGCACTGTAGGTATTATGTCTTAGAGGATCAGTCAGAGGTGAAATTATCACGGGAGGTATTTCAATGAAGCCTTGACCTTCTAGAAACTTTTTCATCTCGTATCTTACTGCGCTTTGCACACCAATAGCTCTTCTCACCCTTTCGTCTTTAAGCCTGCTGTATATTTTCTCTACATCAATCATACACTCCCTAAATGCAAAGAAGTATTTATAAATTTTACAAAAAAAGCTGTTTATTTTTCAAAATTTTCTAGAAATCTTCCAATATTTAGGAAAAATATCAAAAATATCATGAAATTTCGACAATAATGCTGAGCGTCTGGAAGATATCATAAAGAGAGTTTGTCTCTGAGTCTGCTACTAAAATTATATATAAGGGAGTAAAATCATCGGCCCAGGTGATAGAGATGATTGAACTACAGCTAACTGGAATATTTCCTAGATCAAATGAACTGATAAAGGCTACGAGAAGCTATGATAAAGGACTCATTTCCTGGAACGAGTTGCTGGAATACATAAAGAAAGATGCGCAGTATGTAATTAATCTTCAAAT
>JAGHBQ010000136.1 GCA_021160945.1 Thermoplasmata archaeon | reverse complement strand
CGTAATTCTATTTGCTCTCATTCTTCATATGCTCTATCTTGAAAGTAAGAAAAGTCTCAGAAATATGATATACGCTCTCATCGTATTTCTTCTTTCCGGAATTTTTGGAATCATTGCTCTTAATATGCCTATGAATCACAATATTGTGCCTATCAAATTGCAGGGTTCGAATACTCTTTTTCCAATATTCACGGGATTATTTGGATTACCCGTTTTGTTTATATCTAAAGATTCCAAGATTCCTCCGCAGAAACTCTCAAGGGATTGCCCTGGTGTGAATTTCTATCTGTCCTCATTTGCCGGCAGTGTATGTGGCGCTCTTGTGGGTTTTCTTCCCCGTGTAACTTCAGGTATAGCCGCTGTTCTCTCAAGATCCTTGCAGAGAGGTGATGAGAGAAATTATATAGTTTCCTTAGGAAGCGTGAATACTGCCAACTACATATTCAACCTCCTCTCCTTATATCTTCTTCTCAAGCCAAGAAGTTTGGCTATCGATATTGTGGGAAATTTACTGAACTGGCAAAAATGGAACCTCTTTTTGCTACCCCCTTCTGAATTCATATTACTCCTCTTAACGGTAGGTTTATCTTCCCTCATCTCCTTTTTTGTAACTTTAAAAATAGCTAGAGTTTTCGCCCTAAAATTTGGAAGGCTTGGAGAGAGATATGCAAGAATAAATTTAATAATCTTCATCTCTCTTCTGGGGATCATCTTTCTCTTAACTGGAATAATTGGAGTGATGTTGGCATCCATAGCTATGCTCATAGGTCTTCTGCCATCTAAGCTGGGTACCATGAGAGTACATCTTATGGGCGTTCTCATACTGCCTCTCATGCTCTCATTCTTTAGGGGGATATAACGATAATTTTATATCCAAGGAATAACATTACAGTTCCAGGGATTAAAATGGCAAAGCAGGGAAAGAAATATGAGGATTGGTTTGAAAAGCTACAGAGCGAGCTTGAAAAGAAGAAGGAAGAAGTTATAAAGAACATATCAACTGAGAATGAAAAGAAGAGGGAGTTAAACAGAAATCTCGTAGAAGATTTCTGGAAAATATGGTTACAGTTCAATAAAATAAATGTGCATTTCAGAATGGAACCTCCGCATTCTCTCTGGGGCCAGTTTGAGGTTTTTCCAGAGAAATGGAAAATCAGGGAGGACATGGATTTTGCCACCATAGGTGAGATAAGCCTGGTGGATATCACTAGGGAACAGAACAGAACCGGGGATTCTTTGAAAATAATATACTACAACACAGACGAAGGTGAGAGAATTCGCATGTTTTTCCAGTTCTTCGAAGGTGAAAAATACTACAAGTACTCTGGATGGAAGAGAATATATGCACAGTACATTCTCTATGATGACTTGGTCAAAAATGCAAATCTAAATAAGATTCGCGATATACTTTTGGAAATCATTCCCAAATGGTATGAATCCCATCTCAAAGGTGACAGGAGCATAATAATTAACTATATCACAGAAAACTTCCAGAAAGGCGAAAGCTTCACGATGTAGTTTATTCCTTTCCTTCAAACTCTCTTTGTATCTGCTTTTTGAGCTCTTCCCGCAGGGATATTTCCTGTTCCCACTCCTCCAGCGAATCAAGAGCTTCCTTCAATTCTCTGAGGCAATCTATGCATATCCACTTATTTCCAATTTTTTTCATCGGTAGATTTTTGTAACCTATTCTCCCACAGAGAAAGCATACGTGCATCTCTGGAATTTTGCTCTCCACATAAAGATCCAGCTTGATACCTTCTAGAACGTTTCTGAGAGTTTTCTCGTTCACCCTTTTCACCTTCTATATCTTGGATTTATGAGTAGATATCTTTCACCTACCTTTACAACAACACCCTTATTTTTTTTAGCAAGGTATTTCAAAATATCCACCGCCTTCTTATAATTAGAGGTATTATTTTCTAAATTGAGATAGTGGAGTATGTCAAGAGGAGTTAGCCTCGCCACTTTTGTCTCCCCACCTATATGACTATCCCATTTAATTTGCAACTTATTTAGCTCCTCTGCCTCCAAGGCATCTTCAACATCCACTATTTCAATCTTTATATCTTTAGGCAACCTCTGTGCAGGGGTAAATCCGAAATACGTAACAACTATCTTTTCTATCTCCTCCATTCTCATACAGTCACCTCAGAATACCATTGCCTCTGAAAGTACCTTGATTCCATTTTCTGTAATTTCATATGGTTTCACTTCTCGGGAATGCTTTGTTCTCCTCATCTTCAAAATGCGTAACACAAGACTCAGTTTATTTCCCTCCTCTCTGAAGGATAGAAGAATGACTCCATCAACAACATATTCTATTATTCCTTCCCGGCTCACATTGGGATTGCGAGGATCCACCTCCGCCGTAAACACTGCCGTGGCTCCAGAATCCTTAATGCTCTTGCTTAGCATAAATACCGCTTCTCTCATCTCCCCCTCATTTCTGAATATCATTGTCAATAGACTAACTGAATCCACGGCTATTCTCGTTGCTCCAAAATCCCTTATTATCTGTGGTAATTCTGCCTCTATTCTCCTTATGCTCGTCTTTGCATCCTCTGGTTCAAGTTTCACTAAAAGGAGTTTATCATTTAAATAGTTTGAGAAATCCCATCCAAAATTTTTGGCACTCTCAATAATACTCTTCTCATCCTCCTCCAGACTTATGTATATACATTTCTCATCATTTTTGAGTCCTTCCCATATATACTGCATGGCAAAGGTAGTTTTTCCGGTGCCAAAAGAGCCTATTACTGCTATACTATGTCCCGCAGGTATGCCCCCTCCAAGCATCTCGTCCAAACCCTCAATTCCTGTTTTTATCCTCATATACCTCACCTTATCTTTTCCGTATTTACAACCACAAACCCATTAGCTTTGTCAAGAGTGGTATTGAATCTTGCAATTCTCTCCTCTTCCAAACTGGACATTAATCCAACAAATTTTAGAACATACATATAGCGGAATCTCTTGGAATACCGAGATCCCTGCCATTCAAAGATTAAAACTCCATCAACAGAATCAAAGAGTAAATTCTCTTCCCTTTTCTCAAGTATGCCAGTGGTTAGAAGGAGATATATTACAGAGTTCCATTTCTTAGCAGCTCTTCTAAGTCCTTTTATAACATCTACAAGCTCCCCAAATTCAATTCTCGGAGAAATGGCAAGATCAGTTAGAGAATCAACAATCACTATCCTCTCATGGGCATTTTCATCTATCAGATTAACAAATTCTTCAAGAAGGTTTCCCTTCTTCCTGAGAATATCACGCGGCTCAGAAGAAATCCACTTGCGGGGCACTATACTGTTGCGGAAGTACTCTGAGGAAAGATCTCTGAAAATCAGATTGTTTCGAAATGCGGAGGATAGATCTTCATTGAAGGTTAAATCCACTGCACGAAGGATCTCTTCCCTTGTTTTTGAAATGGAAATGTAGAGAGTTCCTTTGGGGAGACATATGTCCTCTCCCTCCATTATAAGGAATTTTCTGAAACTCTCATTTTCTCTGGCCAGAGATAGTTTGGCTGCAGAGGTGAAAGAAAACTCCAGATTACCTGCGCCGGGTTCTCCCGCTAGTATTACAACAGACCCTGATGGAATTCCTCCATTAACGATAACATCAAAGGCCGCCACAGAAGTTGGTATTCGCATCCTTTAAAACATTGCAATTTTGAATTTAAACCTTTGCCCATCATCGCTTACAATAGCAGACATAATCGCAGTTTCAGGGTTCATCCAGTAGAGAAAAATAAATAATAAATATGGGAAAGAGATATCGCCACATAGCCCCGTGGTGTAGCGGTCAAGCATGCGGGACTTTGGAGAAGCCCCTTTGGAAAAGGTGTCAGCATCATCTCCAAAGGTGGCTTTGGAGAAATCCCGCGACGGGGGTTCGAATCCTCCCGGGGCTGCTAATTATGATATTTTAAACCCAAAATTTTCTTTTTGTATGCTTGGCAATTCACATGGATTGATCGTACATGTCCCCCTTCAGTTATACACAGGTTTATTTTATTTCCGCTTGTCCTTGTCCATTCATCAAAGGTACTTTCAAAAAGGCTTGAGGCAATAAATAGAAAATTTTTTAACATTTGCGAAAGGTTTAAATAATAGATTGCATCTATCTTCTTGTGAAGATTAAGGGAAGAATAATCTGTCACAAAGGTAATTATGCCATTGCACGGCTTAACGGCGCAAAAATGGGGGGGAAGGTATATTCCTCCTCTGGGAGATATATAGGCAGGATTATAAGGATTTTCGGACCAGTGAAAGAGCCTTATGCAAAGCTAAAAATAGAAAGAAAATGGGGGAGGAGTGTGATTGAAATATATGTGAGAGGTGATAGAAGATGAAGGAGAGGAAAAAATGGATTGATGAAATAACGCGCTGTCCGGAATGCGGTTCCACACATCTTGTTAGAGATTATGAGCGAGGGGAGCTTGTATGCATGGATTGCGGTCTGGTCATAGATGAGAGTTATATTGATCAAGGCCCAGAATGGAGAGCATTTGATTCAGAGCAGAAGGAAAGTAGAGCCAGAACGGGTGCTCCCATGACATTCACAATTCACGATAAAGGTCTTAGCACCGAAATATCGTGGAAAAATAAGGATTCATATGGGAAGAGCATACCCACGAGAAGTCGTGCTCAGCTTTACAGGCTTAGAAAATGGCAAAAAAGAATAAAAGTCAGCAATTCAGCTGAGAGAAATTTAAGTCAGGCACTTCAGGAGCTTGAAAGAATGGCATCCAATCTTGGATTGCCCAAGGATGTTCGGGAGACAGCCGCCGTGATCTATCGCAAGGCTGTGAAGGAGAACATGATAAGAGGACGAAGTATAGAAGGGGTTGTTGCTGCGAGTATTTATGCGGCATGCAGGATGATGGGGATACCCCGCACATTGGACGAGATCGCTTCGGTTACGCGAATAAAGAAGAGAGAGATCGGGCGCGTATACAGGATTATGAGCAGAACACTTAAACTCAATATATTTCCAACAAAGCCAGAGGACTACATAGATCGATTCTGCTCCAAACTCAAGCTAAGTGGCGATGTGAAGAAAAAGGCATACGAGATAATTAAGATAGCCAGAGAGATGGATGTAATATCGGGGCGGGGACCCACAGGAGTTGCAGCAGCTGCAATTTACATAGCCTCTATTATGATGAATGAAAGAAGGACCCAGAGGGAAGTGGCAGAGGTTGCAGGTGTTACAGAGGTAACCATTAGAAATAGATACAAGGAAATCGTGGAAAAGCTTCATCTGCCGGTGGAAGTTTGAGCCACCACAAATATTATCTTTTTTTCTGAGATTATCTCTCTATGAGAGCATTGATTAGTGTCTCTGATAAGGAAGGTATAGAGAAGCTTGCCCAAGAACTCCAGAATCTCGGTTTTGAAATAATTTCCACAGGTGGGACTTACAGATATTTGAAAGAGCATGGAATTGAGGCAGAGAAGGTGGAGGATGTTACAAATTTCCCTGAAATACTTGGGGGGCGTGTTAAGACCCTGCATCCTGCGATAATGGGTGCAATTTTAGCAAGAAATGCTGAAGAATTGAAAGATTTTGGTTTTAAATCTATAGATGTTGTTGTAGTCAACCTCTATCCCTTTGAAAAATTTATAGATGCAAGTGAGGAGGATATGATTGAAAATATAGACATTGGTGGTATTGCACTTCTCAGAGCTGCAGCAAAAAATTATCGCAGAGTGATAGTAATATCCTCAAAAGAGCAGTATGAAGAGGCCATAAAGCTTCTGAGGGAGGGAAAATTTGATCTGGAGAAGAGGAGAGAATACGCCATAAAGGCCTTTGCGGTGACGGCCAGTTATGATGCCCTAATTTACAATACTTTCTGGAGAAGATTCAGAGGCGATTTGCCAGAGTATCTTCTTCTTGCCTTACCTAAAGCAGAGGATTTAAGATATGGGGAAAATCCGCATCAGAAAGGTGCTTTTTATTCCTCGGATCTACCATTCATCCAGCATCATGGTAAAAAACTCTCATTTAACAATATCTCCGATATGAACGGTGCATGGAACCTTGTGATGGAATTTCAGGATCCCGCGTGTGCAGTGATTAAGCATTCAAATCCATGTGGTGCAGCTCTGGGTAAAAATCTCCAGGAAGCATTTACTAAAGCCTGGAACTCTGATCCTCTCTCTGCGTATGGCAGTATTGTCGCATTCAACAGGCCTGTGGATGAGAAGGTTGCTCTAGTGATGAGAAAGAAGTTCATAGAGGTGGTAATAGCTCCCGGATTCACGCCTGAAGCCATGGAAATTCTGAAAAGAAAAAAGAATTTGAGAATAATTGAAGTCAAAAAATGGGAAAAGAGAGGTTATAGTATACGCCAGGTTGATTTTGGGTTTCTAATGCAAGAGTGGAACATAAAGAAATTGAAAAACTATAAGGTCGTTACCGAGCGAGAGCCTACAGAGGAGGAGCTTAGAGATTTAATCTTTGCCTGGTATGTGGTAAAACACGTTAAGAGCAACGCAATAGTGTTTGCCAGGAATCTTGCAACAGTTGGCATAGGGGCTGGTCAGATGAGCCGTGTAGATTCAGTTAAAATAGCCACTATGAAAGCTGAGGAACGAGCGAATAATGCCGTGATGGCTTCGGATGCCTTCTTTCCCTTCAGAGATGGGATAGATGAGGCGCATAAAGCAGGCATAACCGCCGTAATTCAACCGGGAGGCTCCATAAGAGATGAAGAGGTGATACAGGCTGCTAATGAACACCATATGGCAATGCTCTTCACAGGTTACCGGGTTTTCAATCATTAATAGTTTTCTGCTGTAATGAGTATCTCATTCGCTTTATTCTCCTTTTTCCTATAGTGGGAATGGCACAAATGGTAACATACAAGATACAGAATTTCAGCGGGCTTGGAGCAATTATGCGGGAAGATTATTTATATTTCTGGATGCATGTAGATCTGGAGGCATGAATGAGGTAGTTTTTCAGACTCCCTATCGTGCAAATAGATATATGACAACAACATGTACAAAAAACGGTTATGGGTACGATGACCTATCTTATCAGAATGGTGCCTGGACATATTGGTTTTGGAGAGAGGGCTATTATATAAACAATCTGGTCATGAAGACATGGAAGGTAATTTTCAATGAGCCTCATCAAACTATCCATACGGTGGGGATGATGCCCCACAGGAATTTGATGGTGACCCTGAGAGACTTTTTTATCTCTAGGAGGGATAAATAATGAAAGGGCATCAAGAAAAAATAGTGAAGGGAGTAATAGTGGTGGGTGCTATAATGATGGCATCTTTGATACTGGTGACCTATATAGTTTTGCCATTTTTTGAAGAGCGAAACCAGCAGTTTTCTTATGTTTCTCCAAAGCCGGTAGGTGAGATATATTTCTACAAACCAACCTCAGCGGTGGGCGTATTTGCTATTGGGATGGTAATACAAAATAATCATTCTATTGTATTCCTGTGGAATAAAACTGCCAATATCACAGTAATAGAAGTTGATTATCTATGCCCACCTGAGTTTGAAAAGGCTTTTAATTTTATTACACGATATGGACGCTCGCCGTATACTGGTGGTAAGATTGTTCCCTCCAATATTACCCGTATCTCTGAAAATGTCCTTGAGTTTAAGTACTATGATGGATGGTGTCTTCACTGGTCATTTGGATATGCAAGATTGTATCTTTCCAACAAAACATTACAATATGTGAGTCATGCAAAATAGAAATACGAGAGATTTATGAAACTAAGTGTGGTATCTCGAAATAACTTTACATATCAAGAGACCATCTCGATATCTCCTACAGTTCCGCCACCCCCCTTATCT
>JAGHBQ010000098.1 GCA_021160945.1 Thermoplasmata archaeon | reverse complement strand
TTCAATTATATACAGATAAAAGAAATCTTCCTTTATTTCCTGAATGGTTGCCACAATAGAAAATTTTGAGGTGTTTATAAAAATTAATCGCTTCAAATCTTTTTCTTGATAATCACAAAAGTTTCAATCTTTGAGAAGTCCCGATTTTGGTTTATCTATGCCTTCTCTGACCTTCACGCACATCCCCTTCTCAAAGCTCAGAGCCTCCACTCTGTTCATAAGAGTTCGACCCACCGCCAAGATATTATCTCTGGAATCAACAATGATGGCTTCATCTCCAGGTCTCAAATTCTCATCCATATCTATAATGAATTTTGCGAAAACATTTCTGCCCTGGCGATTGAATTCTGCGGAATCTTCATTTACTACTACCCTAAATTTGGGAAATTTAAAGTAACGATGCAGCCTTACTGCACCATGAATCCTCAAAGTGAAAAAGCCATCCTCTGCTCTGAGAGATGCCACATGCTCTCCATCCACCACGACATTTCTTATCTTTCCGGTGTTCTTTGATTTTATTAGTCTTAGATTTCCAGAGAAGAGAGCATGACCTGCCCCCTTGCCAAACTGATAATCTGCTATGGCCCTAATTTTTCTCAGATCAAATTCCTTCTGGCTTATTTCTTCAAAATTTTCCGGAATGTCCATTCTTTCCTCCCATGGAAACTCAGATTGCTGCACAGGATATATATCCTCAAGTTCAAGGGGAATAAGTCCAAAAGGGGTTCTCACTCTGGCATTTCTTGGTATTCTTTCGAGATAGTTGCTCCAGGGTCTTGGTACTGAGATTATTATACCTCCACGCTGAAATCTACGCAGTCTTTTCTTCAATCTTAAAACAATAGGCCTTCTCAAACTCTCTTTGCCCGTATAGAAAAAACCACTTTTTTTGCTTATGCTTTCGAATTTTTCGAGCCACTTCCCGTATTCCAGAATCTTGTAATAAGCCTTTAATAACTGGGGGTGCTCTCTTGCTCGTGTTTCCACATACTCCCAAAGGGATTCCTCATAGATGGCTTGTTTTATCCTTATAATCTCCTCCAGAGATATGTAGAGATTATGCTCAGCCAGAACTCGTATTTTTTCTTCTTTACTCATCTCTTTTATTTCTTCTATGGAATACCTTTCTAGGATGGGAGAGTAATAAGGGGGATACTTTAACTCCTCTAACCTTCTGGTCCCATATGGGAAGAGAAGTCTCTCATCCCGAGCATACTTTACATAGGCAGCAGAGTCAAAAAAATCTACTCCCAAAATAACTGCGAAAGGAAAAAACATTGGATGTCCTCCACCAAAAAGATGCACCGGCTTTGATGGATTTAAGTGCATCTTTGCATGTATTATGGCTTCCACAACTTCGGCATATCTGTAATTTTCCAAGAGAGGAACAACACCCCCTATGGGATAATAATCAAAACCTATTCCACTCATTTTTTTGGCGGCGTATTCCCTCAGATGAGGGTAAATTGAGCCCTGAACGGGGCCTGCCAGGAGCATATTTCCACAATATTTTTTTGCTTCTTCCCCCCTTCGTGCAGTCTCTTCTATGGCATTTTTCACTTCTTCCTCGGAGAAATCTGGTTCGGTGAAAACATCTAAAATGGTTCCGATATCGGAACCTATTTCTCTTTGAAACTTCACGATTTCTCTGTTTCTGACCTCAACATCTCCATACACATAGGATTGAAATGTGCCACTATCAGTCATTATCAAACCATCGAAATCAAGCATTTTGTGAAGTCCTTCCTTTAGAGCCTTTTCTCTCAGCTCCTTATTTTTCCATATGATATATGAATTGGTTATTATCGCTGCAACTCCAAATTTTTCTCTCATCTCTCTTGGTGAGAGCACAATAAGATTGGGATTTATCACAGGCATAAGGGCTGGGGTTTCAACACCTCTGAATTTGCAAATTCTGGCCAGTCCATCTCTATCCTTGAGTTCCATACTCACCCAAATATGAGGTGATATTTAAAGTGAATCCCTCAATCTACTCTCTAAAAATTTTACCATGTGATAAAGGACCTTATTGCATCTTTTCTTAATAAATGGCTTGGCTATAAAGTCTATTTCAGTTTTTCTTCTTCTCTTTATATCCTGAAGCATGCTGGAGTTATTCTCCTTAGTTTTTCTTATCACATCCATTGCTAGGGAGTAGATATCTGCGATTATTCCCCTCTCTGCAAGTATTTCTGAGCATTCATCTGCAACACATTTAACAATTTTACTTAATTTTTCATCAAGCAGCTCGCCGTTTTTCACGTTGAGTACTGCAGTGAGAGGATTTATGCAGGCATTTATAGCAGCCTTAATCCATCTCCTTTCCATTATATCGTTTACGATTTCAGTTTTTAAACCACACTCTGTAAAATTTCTCGCAATGTGCACGATTCTTTCGCTTATTTCTCCCTTTTTCTCTCCAATATAGGTATCTCCAATCCCTGCATGTTTCACAACTCCGGGAGATAATAATGTTGCTCCGTGAGTGGTAACTCCCGGAATAACATCAAAATTTTTGAGGAGATCAACGATTCCCACACCGTTTTGAAAAGTTATTATTGGCTCACCATCATACTCTTTCCTAATATCATTCACCACATCTTTTATCTGATAGGCCTTTACTGTTAGAATTATCAATTCATATCCACCTGGATAATGGTTCTCTGCTGGTAGATGAAAGATCCCTTCGGTGTGACCTTCCACCTTTAATCCTCTCTCTTTTATGGCTCTAAGATGCTCACCTCTTGTTATAAGAAGTACTTCATTTTTTCTTGAGAGAATTGCGCCGAAAACGCTTCCAAGCGCACCGGCGCCAAACACTGCTATCCTCATACCATCACCTCATATAAATACTGCTTTTCTACTTACTAAATAATTCCATAGAGCAGCAGCTACCATACCTACAAAATAGGCAACTCTTTTACTTATTGGCATAAAAAGTAGGAATAGAAATATACCTGTTTGAAGTAAAAATCCGCCAAAGAGTGCACCGTGATATGTTAAAAATCTTTGAATCAGGGATAATTTATTCTTCTCCTCTTTAAACACCCATCTGTCGTTAGGAATGAAGGTGACAAGAATTCCACTTTCCACAGATAAAAAATACGGGATAATGTAATTCAGGGAAGGTGTTTCGGGTGGCAATCTGTAAGTGAGCAATAAAAATATGGCTGCGCTTACACCCATTCCAAGAACTCCAACTAGGCCAAATTTAATGAAGAGCATCAGCTCATATGTTTTTCTATTCATTTTCCAGGGTTTCGAGTGCCTCGCGGATCTCCTCATCATCCGGATTTCTTTTGAGAGCCTCTCTCAAATATTTTCTTGCCTCCTCTTTCTTTCCCATTAGAAGGTAGGAAATTCCCTTGGCATACCAGGCATCTGGGTCATCCGAGAGTTTGATGCATCTGTCAAAGGCCTTTATAGCATCCTTGTACCTCTCCAGATAATGTAATGCAAGGCCTTTATTGTACCACGCATTATCATAATTCTCATCAAGCTCTGTGGCCTTCTCCGCCGCATTTAATGCCTCCTCACATCTATCTTGAAAGAGAAGAGTAACTGCTAAATTGTTCCACGCTTCTGCATCTTCGGGATTTATTTCTATAAGTTTTTTGTAATACTTCTCTGATATATTGTATTCCTCAAGAGCATCGTAGCAGGAGGCAAGATTATACCAAGCATCCAGATTTTTTGGATTTATTTCTGTGACTTTCTGAAAATATTTGGCTGCCTCCTTGTACTCTTCTCTGTCGAAGAGGAGCATACCTTTTAAAAGTAGGAGATCCTCATCCACCTCTTCCTGAAGTAAAGAATTTACGAGCTCAAGGGCTTCATCATCTCTCTCCAAGGAACGAAGTATATAGGCTTTGTAAATCAGAGCTTTTTTGTTCTTTTCTTTTTTAAGGATGTCATCAACCATATCTAAAGCTGGTTGATACATACCCATCTGTAGATATTTTTGGAGATCTTCTTCCCAATTTTCACTCATGAATTTCAGAATTGTTTACTTGCATAAAAATCTATTGCCAGGAAATTTTATTTAGGATGGGCTACTTAGAGCATTCTGTGGAATTTCCTTACACCATGAGGGAAAATCAACGCGATATGATCAACGATGTAGAAGAGTCCATAACTGTAAAAAAGCACCTAGTTTTTGAAGCACCCACAGGTAGCGGAAAAACTATCGGAGTGCTCTATCCTGCAGTTAAATATGCTCTAAGGGAAGATAAAAGAATAATATATCTGGTAAGAACACATAGTCAAGAGCAGCAGGTGATAAAAGAGGCAAAGAAACTTGGGGTAATGGCTATAGCTCTTCAGGGAAGATCCAATCTATGTCCTCTCGCTCGTGAAAGAGAGGATCTGAGGGAGGGTAATGCGGAGGAATTATCTATACTCTGCAGAAAATTGAAGAAAGAAGTTATTGAAAAGGATAATGAGGCATGTGTTTACTACTACAATCTTCTAAAGGAGCCTGATGCACTTGAGAATTTCATAGAGGAGATACATACAGCGGAGGAAGTATTTCTGGAAGCTTTGAAGATGAGAATCTGTCCATATGAAGCACTAAAATCTAGGATAAAGGATGCCACCATAATTGTTGCTCCTTACATCTATTTCCTTCATCCGGTTATAAGAAGAAGCCTTTTAGATAAAGTGGGCCACGGTCTTGAGGATATGATTCTGATAGTGGATGAGGCACACAATCTTCCAGATTTTGCAAGAGAACTGAGAAGTATGGAACTCAGTGTAAGATCCCTTGAGATGATGGAGAAGGAAGCTTTGACATATGGAAACCCGATGGTTATGGATCATAGTATAGCTGATCTTGCAGAATATCTAAAAGATGCGATCTTCTCCCTTAAGAGATTCGTGGAGGATGAAGAAGGCCTTCTTCCAGAATATGTATTGGAAGATGAGCTTTCAAAATACATGCGTGTGGTAGAACTGCCGAAAATTGCTGATGATCTTGTTAAATATGGGGAGATGATAAGAGAGGATAAAGCTAGAAGGAGAAAGCTTCCGAGATCTTACATTTATCATGCTGGCATCTTTCTTCACTTCTGGAGAGGGGCTTATTCCTATGAGTATGTTAAACTCATAAGATGGGGGGATAATCCCAGAGTTGAAGTATACTGTATGGATCCCTCAGTTCTCACGGATATATTTCGAAATGTTCATGCTTCCATTCACATGTCAGGAACACTTATTCCTGATGAATACAGAGACATAGTTTATCTTCCCCAGGATACCATTCTACGGAAATATGCCTCACCTTTTTCTAAGGAGAATCTGCAGGTCTTTTATGTAGATGATGTAACAACCCGCTATGAAGAAGTTGATGCAAATATAGAAAAGCTGGCGGAGTATGTGGAGAAAATAGCCTCTCTTGGAAGGAACACTGTAGTTTTCTTCCCATCCTACTCTCTTCTTTCAAAGATCAAGAAACATATAAACTCGGATTTTTTCCTTGAAGAGAGAAATATGAAAACTTCAAATCTTTTCGAACTTATTGAAAAATTTAAGTCAAAAGGGGGTTCAATTTTTTCAGTATTTGGAGGTCGTTTATCTGAGGGGCTTGATTTTCCCGGTAAACAGCTGGAAATAGTGGTCATAGTGGGTATTCCATACCCAAAACCTACAGCGAGGGTAAAGGCTATGGAACGGTACCATGAAATGAAGTACGGAAAAGGATGGGAGTATGTTTTTCACGATGCTGCACTCATAAAAATGAAACAGGCGATAGGAAGGCTTATAAGAACTCCTGAGGATAGAGGAGTCGCTGTAATACTTGATAGAAGGGCATCCCAGTTCAGGAGAGAGATAGATATGAAAAAAAGTTTGAATATAACCGAAGATATTGAAAAATTTTTCAGAGAAAATATAATGAAAGAAAAAGGGGAGGAGGGGCGTCATCGTGATTTGTGATTCATCAGCGATGTTTAATTTTTCAATTTTTCTACCTATGCATGGTAATGCAAGACGGTTATATAAACTCTTCGCCTTGCTATTTGTTAACATTTTCCATTCATCTGAAAAATTTTTTAAATACATCGACTGCCTCATCGGATGTGTATTTTAGAATTTTAAGTTTATTCTTCATTTTTCTAGCTGACACCCATCCAATTATCTTTCCCCCTTGGAGAACAAGATATCCTCCATGATGCTGGGAGGTGAGGTAGCTCAAAATCAGAGCTAAAGGATCTTTGGGATCAAGAACTACTGCTTCATCGCTTTCTAAAAATTCTAAGTCTTCCAGATCCTTTTCTGGTATTCTATACATTCTCCCATCGTTCAGGAAGAAGCCCTTTACAAGTGTGTGCTGGGAAAGATAGTATGCAGATTCTTCTGGAGTTATGAGATTATTTGTGAGATGAGATATTATCTGTGGATTGAGAAATCCAAAGATGGAAATCGCATGCTCCACAAATTTTTGAACAGCATAATCGCGAGAATACTTTTTTTCTATATATCTGTAGCCTCCAGGATACTGAGCTATGTAGTTTCCTTCATATAGTTCTTTAATCGCTCTCTGAGTTTTCTCTATTCCCAGGGGAGATTCCTCATAGAGTTCCCTGAGTCCTATTTTTCTATATTTCCTGATTATTTCCGCAACAATCATCATCTCTTTGTCCATCTCCATATTCTTAAGAGCTTGAAACAGAGCTATTGAATCTGGAGTTGCATAGATAGTATGGCCATGAAAATCAACAGTTTCATAAAGTAACTCAGAGCGATAATATTTATCTATCTCCAGGGGCTTGTATGCCCTTATCAATTCAAGCTCATCATGGACTCCCAGCAGAAATTTGGCAACATCCAAAGTGCTCTTGAGCTTTCTTCCACTCATAATTCTATTTTTCCAGAGAAGGTAGAGAATTATTTTGGAAAGAGAAATAGTGGAAGGATGAACATCTCCGTATACATAGAAATCACCTATTTTTCTATATCCGCTGACCCTTTCATGGGATAGCACAATTCCTTCATTTTTCAGTAGCCTGTAAAATGAGCTCTTATCTCCAATACATTCCTTAACCTCAATATAATCTGGATGTCTCTTTATTTCCCCGGTAGCCAGAATCTTTCCGTCCTTCACATATACATGGCTGTGAACTTCCCCCAAAGAATCGTAAATATGGTTAAGTTGAGGATAAACAAAAGGATCGGTATATGGAAGAATGTAGTCTCCCTTTCCATTTCCCCCTATTTTCTTATCCTCATAGTAAAATATTCTCCCTCCAGAGCTTATTTTTTTGAATTTACCAAGGTAATCTTTTGGGTCAAGAGAAGTTAAATACTCTATACTTTGCCTGGTTATGGGACCATAGCCCTTGAC
>JAGHBQ010000029.1 GCA_021160945.1 Thermoplasmata archaeon | reverse complement strand
GATATGATCTCGAGCTTTTAAGCGATAAATACAAGAAATACAATATAGATTTTGCCATGGGAAGGGATGGTAGCAAACCTCAGAGAATTGTGGGGCAGTTCTGGCGCGTGCATGGTCGCGTAATTGAAGATGCATGGTGGGCCGTAAAAAAAGAGTTGAGATTGAAACAAGAGACACTTGAGGCCGTATCTCAGGAACTTTTTGGTGAGGGAAAGTTGGATATAGATCGCACAAACATTGATGAGGAGTGGGAAAAAAGAAAGGAGGAGGTTATTGAATATTGCAAAAGAGATGCAGAGCTGGCACTCCGAATTCTTCTTAAGATCGGTATAATCAATAAGTATCTTGATCTAGCTACAGTTACTAAATTTCCGCTGGGTGATGTGATTCATTCAGGCACATCTAACTGGGTGGATTCTTTACTAATTCGTGAAGCGGATCGCAGGGGAATCGGTGTTCCTCTTCAGGGTCAGGAGAGAAAAACGAAGAAAATAGAGGGCGGCTATGTGCATACCATAGATCCAGGCTTATATCACTGGGTATGTGTTCTGGATTTCAAGAGCATGTATCCCAGTATTATTATAAAGTATAATATCTGTTTTACCACCATAAGTGAGGGTGGTGAGATAGTAAGTCCCACCGGAGTGAAATTCTTGAAGAAAGAAAAGAGGGAAGGGTTGATACCCAAGATTTTGGAGGAGCTTATGAAAAAGAGAGATGAGCTGAAAAGAAGGATGAAGGAAGAGCCAGATAAGAGAGATTACTATGATGGACTTCAGCAGGCAGTGAAAATACTTATGAACTCATTTTATGGGGTTCTTGCCTCATCCTTTTACCGATTTACCAATCCAGATATAGGGGCGAGCATAACCGCCTTTGCACGAGAAATGATTAAAAGAATTATCAGAGAGCTTGAGGAAGAGGGTGTTAAGGTTGTGTATGGGGACACGGATAGTGTGTTCTTCCAGTCACCTTATACAGATTTAGAAAGTACTATAAAATTTGGGAAGGAGAAAGCGGAAGAAATCTCAAAAAGAGAGAACCTCATTCTTGAGTTTGAAAAGATACTTGAGCCTTTCTTCTCCCACGGAGCAAAGAAAAGGTATGTTGGCAGGATAATCTGGCCCGAGGAGCAAAGGGGAGAGATGATAGTTAGGGGCTATGAGATTCGCCGAACAGATTCCTTTGATCTTCAGAGTGACGCACAGAAAATGGTTTTTGAGAAGATACTTGATGGAGATATAGATGGAGCCATCAAGCTGGCCAGAGAAATTGTGGATAAGGTGAAGAAGGGTGAGGTTCCCATAGAGAGTCTTGTGATATCACGCACTGTAAAGGATTTCAGATTTTACAAAAATCCAGAATCTATGGCCAATGTCCAAGCAGCAAAAAAAATGATGGCTCTAGGCTATGAATTCATCCCGGGAATGAAAGTCTCGTGGATTGTTGTAAACGCCAGAGGCTCCAAGCAAGATGTAGAACCATATATACCTGGAAGGCCCTTCAAGAAAAGACCAGATTATCGTTACTATGCAAAAAGAATAGCCGAGACCTTGGCGAGAGTAACAGAAATTTTTGGAGTGGACGAAGAGAACCTGTTAACAGGAAGCAGGCAATTTGAACTTGAAATGTTCGAGAAAAAAGAGAGGAAGAAAAGAAGGACTCTTTTCGATTTTCAGTAAAGTTTTATACCATGGAGGAGATAACTAATAAGGTGATTGAGATGAAGATAGGTAGAGCATTTCTGTTTAGATGTCCGGAGAATTCTGAGCTTCCAAAGTTTGTGGAAGAATTTGCCCAAGAGAAGGAGATAGAAACAGGAATTGTGAATGCAATAGGAACGTTGAAGGAGGCTAAGCTCGGTTATTTTAATACCGATGCTGGAAGATATGAGGAGATAAAGGTAGAGGGCACAAAAGAGCTTCTCTCTGCCATAGGCAATATATCCCTCAAGGATTCTCGGCCATTTGCACATATTCATGCGATACTGGGAGATGAGACTGGAGAAACTGTGGGTGGTCATCTCATATGGGGTAAGGTTCTTGTGGGGGAAATTTTTATCCTTGAGCTTATGGGAGAGAGACTTGAGAGAAAGAAGGAAGGTTCTCTCTATCTCTGGCCGCCATATCCACCGATACATTAATTATTATCAACTTCATTACACCCAATATGAAGGCACTTCTAATAGTTGATATGATCCACGATTTCGTTGATGGCAGGTTTGGGAGCGAAGGAGCCATGAAAATGGTGGAGAAGATAAAAACACTGGCAGAAAAGTTCAGAAAAGAGGGTATGGTGGTATATCTCAAAGATTCCCATGCTTCTCAAGATCCCCAGCTAAAGGTATGGGGCGAGCATGCGATGCGTGGTACTTTGGGATCCGAAATAGTTGAAGGGCTATCTCCCAAGGAAGAAGATGTTGTGGTGGAGAAGAGCACCTACGACGGATTTCTATTTACATCTCTTGAAAAAATATTGAAGGAAAGAGATGTGGATGAAGTTTATATATGCGGTGTTGCCACGGATATATGTGTACTTCACACCGCCTTCGGAGCCTTTGCCCGTGGGTTTAAAATAAATGTTGTGGAAGATGCCTGCAGCGGAACCTCTGAAGAGGAGCACAGGAGAGCTATAGAATACATGAGAAAAATTTACGGTGCAAAAATAGTAAGGAGTGAAGAACTATGAAATTTCATATAGCTACGGAGAAAGAGATAAAAGAAGGGAAAACCACGGATGTTTATTTTCTTAGAACGAGAGAGATTCTTGAAAGAACGAATTTGAAGAAGAAAGTTTGGGCAGAGTTCACGGTAGCCAATCCACCATATGACTGGATTGTTTTCGCAGGCCTTGAGGAGGTTCTCTATCTCATGGAAGGAAAGAATGTGAATATATATGCTCTTCCTGAGGGAACGATTTTTCCCAGGAGGGATTACAGAGGTTATCCAATACCTGTTATGGCCATAGAGGGCGATTACAAAGAATTTGCGGTATACGAAACTCCAATTCTTGGACTTATCTGTCAGGCATCGGGTATTGCAACAAAGTCAGCCAGAATAAGGCTTGCTGCTGGAAATTCCTTAGTTCTCTCTTTCGGTGTAAGAAGAATGCATCCTGCAATATCGCCTATGATAGACAGGGCAACTTACATAGGAGGTTGTGATGGGGTTTCAAGTATTCTGGGAGCAGAACACATAGGTAAGAAGCCAAAAGGAACGATGCCTCATGCACTGATCTTAACTCTCGGAGAGGAGGAGGCCTGGAAGAAATTTGATGAGTTTGTATCTCCAGCTGTGCCAAGAATAGCGCTCATTGATACCTTTGGAGATGAAAAATTTGAAGCTCTTAAAGCTGCTGAGCTTCTTGAAGATCTTGCGGCCATAAGGCTGGACACTCCTTCATCTAGAAGAGGGAACTTTGAAGATATAGTGAGGGAAGTTCGATGGGAACTGGATCTGAGAGGATATAAAAATATCGGAATTTTCGTATCTGGAGGATTAAATGAGGAAAGTGTGAAGCGGTTGAAAGAGGCAGGTGCAACGGGTTTCGGTGTAGGCACTTCTCTGAGTAATGCGAAAACCATAGACTTTGCAATGGATATTGTGGAGATAGAGAAAAAGCCTCTTGCCAAGAGAGGAAAATTGAGTGGTTCTAAGAGAGTTTACAGATGCAGAAATTGTGGAAATTTTTTCGTGGTACCTCGAAAAGAGACGCTTGAGGAATGTCCTGTTTGTGGATATGAATTAGAAGAGCTTCTTCAACCCTATATGCTAAATGGTAAAATTGTAAAGGAATATCCCTCTGTGGATGAGATAAGAGAGTATGTACTCAAGCAACTGGAGGGGAGAGAATGTTGATTTTAACGGGATTCGAGCCATTTTTAAATTTTAAGAAAAATCCCTCCTGGGAAATTGCAAAGAGTATAGAGGGCAAAGAAATAAAGGCGTTTAGAATCCCTGTAGCGTATAATGAAGTGAAGAAGATAAGCGGAGAGATACTGGAAAAATACAGACCAGATGCTGTAATTTCGCTCGGTCTGGCAGATGGAAGAGCACAGATCTCCATTGAAATGGTTGCTGTGAACATTATGGATTCAAAAAAACCTGATAACAAGGGTTTTACTCCCAGAAGAATGAGAATTTTTGAAGATGGAAAAGATGCGTATTTCTCCACGCTTCCAGTTTTTGATATAGTTGATGAATGGCACAAAAATGGCATACCCGGATATGTTTCATATCACGCGGGTACTTACGTTTGCAACGCCCTATTCTATTCTTTTCTCTATCACAGAGAGAAGATGAATATTGATATACCTGTGGGGTTCATACATCTCCCCAGCAGCGAGGATATGGTAATTGGAAGAGAAAACAGAGCCTATGTGGAAATGAAAGCTATGGAAAAAGCGGTGAAAATAGCTATTGAGGTTACTTCCCGCCGCCTCTCTTCTCTTTAGCCTTTGGTCTGAGCTGATGACTTCCGCATCTCCTGCATCTAGTAGCATTGGGCGGGTTGCGAGCGTAACATTTCATACATATTTTTTTGTTGAGAAGCCTATTCACCGCTTCGTGGAAAGTCATAGTGCGTAGCATGATAAAGCCATATTTAACTCTTTCTCCTTTGAGAGGATATGTTTTTATACAAAAACTAAAATTACCTTTCTATGCGTGTACTTTTCATTCATGCGGATTTTATTGAATTTGAGGCAAAACAGAAGGCGATGAAAAATGCAGAGAAAATAGAGAAGAAGAAAGAGAGATTCAAGGAGTGTCTTGTAGCATTTATAAGCGTTGAAAAGGGAGATAAAAGTATAATTGAGAAAGCAAAGGAAGAGATAGTTAACGTGGCTGAGAAGGTGAATGCCGACAAAATAATTCTCTACCCTTATGCCCATCTAAGTAGTAATTTGGCGGACTCGAATGAAGCCATGGAGGTTCTGAAATCTCTAGAATCTATGCTGTCCAATTATGAAGTTCATCGTGCTCCCTTCGGCTGGTATAAGAGCTTCGTTATATCGTGCAAGGGACATCCATTAAGCGAGCTCAGCAAGGAAATAAAGGGTGTAGAAAAGGAGGAGGAGAGCGAGGCTCTTAAGGCTGAGAAAAGAACCACTTATTGGTATATCATGACCCCCGATGGAGAATTGCATGAAATTAAAAATTTTGATTTTTCAGCCTATCCCAATCTCAAAAAATTTGCAGATTACGAGATATCAGGCTCAAGGGCAGTAAAGCAGATACCACCCCATGTGGAACTGATGCAGAAACTTGAGATTGCTGATTACGAGCCAGGAAGCGATTCTGGAAACATGAGATACTATCCAAAGGGTAAATTAATTAAAGCTCTCATAGAGGATTATGTAGAATCCCGTGTTTTGGGGTATGGAGCTATGGAAGTGGAAACTCCAATTATGTACGATTACGAGCATCCATCCCTCAAAAGCTATCTCAACAGGTTTCCTGCAAGGCAGTACATAGCGCTAAGTGGCAAGGATAAATATTTCCTGCGATTTGCTGCCTGTTTTGGGCAATTTCTAATAATGCATGATGCAACTCTATCCTACAGAAATATGCCTGTAAAAATCTACGAGCTGGCAAAATATTCTTTTAGAAGAGAGCAGAAGGGAGAGCTTGCTGGTCTAAGAAGATTGAGAGCCTTTACAATGCCAGATATGCATACCTTCACCTCAGATATGGATCAGGCAAAAGAGGCATTCAAAGAGCAATACTCTCTGGCCATAGATATCTTAAAAGATTTTGGTCTGGAGCTTGGAGATTACGAGGTGGCCATAAGATTTACCCGTGATTTTTATGAAGAGAACAGGGATTTCATAAGGTCCCTGGTAGAAATAGTGAAAAGACCAGTGCTAATTCAAATGTGGGATGAACGCTTTTTCTACTTTGTTCTCAAATTCGAATTCAATTTTGTGGATACGATGAATAAAGCGGCAGCGCTGAGCACTGTTCAAATAGACGTTGAAAATGCAGAAAGATATGGGATAACCTATTACGATGAGAATGGTGAGAAGAAGTACCCCTTCATTCTCCACTGCTCTCCTAGCGGTGCTGTGGAGAGAGTAATATACGCTATGCTGGAGAAGGCATATATGGTCTCCAAAAAAGGAAAGAAACCCATGCTGCCTCTATGGCTCTCTCCAACGCAGGTTCGCGTGATTCCTGTGAGCGATAATTATCTTGGCTGCTCCATAGATTTTATGAATGAACTGAAGAAAGATGGAATAAGAGTGGATGTGGACGATCGGGAAATGAGTGTTTCAAAGAAAATAAGAGAGGCTGAAATGGAGTGGATTCCCTACATAGTGGTTATAGGGGAAAAGGAGATGAAGAGCGGAAAGCTCACTGTGAGAATAAGAGGACAGGAAATTAAGGAAATGGAAAGAGATACCTTAAAAAAAGAGATTCTGGAAAAGATAGAAGGGAAGCCAAAGAGAAAACTACCACTTCCTGAGCTTCTATCTCTGAGACCCAAGTTCCGCTGATCTCAATCTCTTTATTTTTGAAAGGTAGCGGGAGAGCTTTATATCCTCCTCCTCCACTTCAATTAGCTTCCCATTATTTATCACAAAGTGCCTAAGGGGTATCTTTCTAGCAGAATATTTTAGAACCTCCTGGGCAATGTGATGTAATCCCACACAGTGGGGCGAGCCATCAGTGGTGAGGACCACAACTTCCTTGGCCACAGAGAACATGGCCATAAGCTTGTAAAATGCCATATTGATATGCTCCTTCTCAGGACAGAAGGATAGTTTTACATATCTATCAAATCTTTCCAGATACTCGGGATTTTCTTCTATGCATTTCCCATAAAGAAGCAGCTTCTTCCCCCTAATATTTTT
>JAGHBQ010000083.1 GCA_021160945.1 Thermoplasmata archaeon | reverse complement strand
TCTCCTATCTCCTCACATATTATATCTGCTACAGTGCTGAAATCATTCACGTTCTTCAAGCAAGAGCCACCGAATTTCATAATCTTCACTTTTATCACCTCACGTATCCATGTTTTAGAGCATACTCAGCATTAAGTATAGCATTGCCAGCACCGCCTCTTATAGTGTTGTGAACAAGAAGATAGAATCTTAGATATCCTTCTATATTAGCAAATCTTCCAACCACAACACTCATGCCTTTAGATTTTCCATTCCCCATGCAGGCATCCAGAAGTGGCTGTGGGCGATTATCCTCATCCCTTATTATTATGGGTTTCTTCGGCGCGGTGGGTAGACCCTCTAACGGTTTCAAATTTTCCATGCTCTCTTTTATCTTCTCAAGAGATACGTCCTCTCTGAGTTTCACAACTACGGATTCGAGATGGCCATCCCTTACGGGGACCCTTGCACAGCTAGCAATTATTCTCATCTTATATGATTTGATTTTTCCATTTTCATAGGTACCTAGAATTTTTCTGCTCTCTCTCCTTATTTTCTCCTCCTCATTTTTTATATAAGGTATAACATTGGAGCATATATCCAAACTCGCAACTCCGGGATATCCCGCCCCGGATATAGCCTGATAAGTGGTCACAATCACTTCTTCAATGCCAAATTTTTTGAGAGGATAAAGAGCCATAACCAGACCAGATGTGGAACAATTGGAATTTGTTACTATAAAACCTCCGTATTTTTCTTTCTGAATTTTTGTGAGTTTAATGTGTTCTCTATTCACCTCCGGTATAACTATGGGTACATCTCCTTCCATTCTGTAGGCACTGGAGTTGGAAAAAACGGGATAGCCCTTTTCTCTCAATGTTCCCTCATATTCTCGAGCCACTTCGGAGGGTAAAGCGCTGAAAACTATGTCAATATTCTCCTTTTCCAATGTTTTTACATTAAATTCCATTATTTCCAAATCTTTTACATAGTCTGGCACACTGTTGCCAAGAAGCCAGTGCACATCCTTACCATATTTTTTACCTCTTCGATGGGAAGAGGCAACCAGAACTCGAAGATCAAAATAGGGATGATTTTCTAGCATATCAACAAATCTCTGTCCCATAGCTCCAGTAGCTCCTAAAAGAGCAACGTTCTTCATTTAAAACCACCTCCAAGTTATTTTATTTCTGGGTATTTTTGTCTTGATAATTCCTGGAAGTTCGCCCCATAGAGCGACTTTTCTTCCAATTATCGCTAGGGCACCGCTTATTCCAGGAACATCTTCAAGGATACGAAAAGCATTTTTAAGGTTCTCCTCCCTTTTTATCATATTTCCCAGTGCAGTGGCGGCCGCATCGGCAATTATTGCATCCTTTGCCAGAATGGTGACTGCGTCAGCATTTCCAAAGCTTATAGAAGGACCCACTTTTCCCGAGGAGGTACATATTCCTCCTGCTGGATAGCCGGGGGGGATTAATAAAGCAAAAACATTTGTTAGAGGATTACCTGTATATATTCCAACCCTAAGCTCCTTCCTTGGAGAGTAGAAGGCTATATCACCCCCATTATCCACCACGACATAATCCGCACCTTTCTCTCTCATCTTTTCCGTGGCATACTGAGCTATGGCCCCCGCAACGGAGGCCATAGGTCCAACATTAACCATGTAAGATGCCTGACACATTCTTTTTATCAGAGATGGAGCATTCTCTGGGCAATCATAGGGTTCCAAGGTGTAAAGAAAGAAGGGATCCTCAGTGATGAATCTCTCCACAATTTCCCTTGCTTCTATAATACCTTTTTTTGCCACTTCAATAAACTTCTTCTCCGCAGTTATGGTGACCGCAGTTTCCTTGAGCTGGAAGAATCTTCTAATGATTCCCATTTCTCTTCCCCCTTATCTTCAGAGGTTTGAATTCCCTCTTGAGAGGAAAATGCTCTAAGGGTTTCTGAAGTAAAAATTCCCCTTTCTTTATCCATTCCTTCAGTTTTATGGCTATTTTTCTTGCTTTTTGATAGCTTCCAAGGTAGTAGGTTGGGACATTCTTGCCGTTTATCTCCACAGATCCGCTCTTCAACTCCTCGTAGCTTACTTCCCTTACAGCTGGCCTATTGCGAGAAGGTATACCGTAATCGTAAATTGTTGTATATATCTCATTATTTCTCACAGCAGTATATTTTGCCATCTCCACGTCGAGGATTGGGATAGGCACCCCAATACCGACCATCAAGGAAATTCCGTAGCCTGGAACTTTTATGGCCTTGATGAATTCCGGAGACATTTCTTTAAGATTTCCTATTACTGCAAGAGTGGCTGCACCTTCCTTTGGAACGCCATTAGGTGCTCTGGGTACATCTGGATGAAATTGGGTTCCCTCGCTCACAATGTATCCTTTTGCTCCCCCTATGAAAATCCTGGTTCCCATACCAATCGTTCTATAATAAGGATCGTTGATTAATGGATTTAACTCCCCAGATGTTGTGTAATTCACATTTCCATATCTTGGAAGAAGCTTACCCATGTAGGTGTAAATAGTGCGCTCAGTTGAATTTGTGGCTGCTACATAATTTTGATACGCATTACGAGGATTGAACATTATAGCCTGATTTATGGAGTCAAGGTTAATGTATGTCTCTATCTCCTTTCGTGGATAACAATCGGTTGGATATCCTATTGCTTTCAGATGAATTTCTTTTCCTTTAAGGAGATCCTCAATAACATGGGCACCACCATAATCAAGGCTTAAATCCTCCCTAAGCTCTGTAGCACCCAAATAAACGTCCACCGCAGCCAAACCGCAATAGGCAGGAACTCCGTTCAGCCAGGCTCTCATCATTTTAATAGGTGGATCCGCATGACCGAAATTGAGAAATACACCTGATGAGCACCTTGCACCAAATGTGCCGGTGGTCACCACATCGACCTCTTCAGCTGCTTTTTTAGCTCCAATTTCCTCCACGATCTCTTTCATCTCCTCTGCTGTCACCACCACCACATCTCTATTGGCGATCTTCTCGTTTATTTCCTCGTAGGTTTTCATAGGTACCACCTGAGAGGGCATATTTATGATTAAGATAATATTTTTTGACGATGTTATTCCGATAAGAATAAATAAAGGTATGTCATGGGGAGGCATGATGTGGGAAGATTTAGGTCAGATCAAAAAGCTTAGGCAGAAGCTTGGGTTGACGCAATCCGAACTGGCGAAATTAAGTGGAGTAAGTCAATCTATGATTGCCAAGATTGAAAAGGGGAGGGTCGAACCTTCCTATACGGTGGCGAAGAGAATATTCATTGCTCTGGAGGATAAGATGAAGGAGCATCACGAGACATTGATAGCAAAGGATATATGCACACAAAATGTGATTTCGATTTCTCCAGAGGATCCCATTGAAAAAGCAGTGGAGTTAATGAGAGAGAATGCGATCTCTCAGTTACCTGTAATTCATGAGGGTAAAGTTGTTGGAAGCGTTACTGAAGGAACCTTAGTGGCAAATTATGAAAAGATTAAGAATGGAACAAAGGTGAGAGAGATAATCGAAGATCCATTTCCGGTGGTATCCTACAACACTCCTCTTTCTTTAATAAAAGAGACGCTTAAAATATATCCTGCCGTAATAATGGTTAAAAATGGAGAGATAAGTGGAATAATTACCAAGGCCGATCTTCTACGGAAAAGGGTTCTGAAATTTAGATATTAAATTCCCCTAATTATAACTGTGGAAGCCCCTAATTATAACTGTGGAAGCCTGTTTAGTGAGCTGATTACCTAATACGCATAGAAGCAGTAGCTTAAACACATATTCTCCAGGGTCCTTGCAGTGGTATGCAAAAGATTTTAATATTTGAAAAGACATAAGTGTATTTATGGAAGATATAATTGTGGTTACAACAGAAACCATTCCTGGTTATAAAATCCTTGAAATCAAAGGTGTAGCTCGGGGTGGCATAGTGAAAGCTACACATATTGGCCGTGACATCATGGCTGCTTTTAGAAATATAGCGGGTGGAGAGGTAAAGGAATACACTAAGATGATGGCCGAAGCGCGTGAAGAAGCTTTGAAAAGGATGATCATCCATGCTAAAAAACTTGGAGCCAATGCAGTTATAAATATGCGTTTTGCAACTTCCAATATTGGCTCAAGTATTGCTGAGGTATATGCATATGGCACTGCTGTAGTGGTGGAGAAGGAGTGAGTGAATTGTACACGCCTCCATTTCTTATAATTGGAGGTTTACTTGCATGGCTCACTCTCTATTTTCTCGGATTCAAGAAAACCATGTGGCCAGAGTTCATATTGGGTATTGCCATATTTTTCTTGGCCCTGATAATTCAACAGCCGATACAACAGTTGCCCCTTTTGGGTTTGGGGATAACTTCTAATCAGGATGTAGTTGCTCGCGGTACACTATTTACTATTGAAACGGCTATTTGGCTTGGAGTTGTGGCAGGCTTGGCCCAGGAAGGAATGAAATACCTTCTTGTGAGAAAGAAGAGTCTTAAAGCCGCACTTTTTGTAGGATTGGGATTTGGTATAATTGAAGTAGTGTTCTTAGTAGTGGCAGGTATAATTACTGCGGCGTCTATTGGCAGACCTTTAGAAGCTCCTTTGGGATTTGCTCTTTTATCTTTATTCGAGAGATATTTTGCAGTATTGTTTCATGTAGCCACAACCATTTTCCTGGCTTATGCATATACTTCTGGATTTGGAAAGCAAGGATTGGCAAGTATGGTCGCATTACATGCTCTTATAGATAGCATTGCTGCCTACTATCAATTAACACAGAGTTCAGTTGCTATGTATATGGTGGAAGCGTTGTTTGCAATAGTGGCCATCTTGCTAATATATTATACAATACCCAAAATTAAACATCAAAAGATTGAAAAGAGAGAGGAAGTGCTGTGGTAGCTCACGGATGCAAAAAAGTCCTAAGCAATGAAACTTGTGATTTGATGGAGAATCAAGTAAAAAAATTATTCAAAAGTGAAGGGAGATATATAATCACCATACCTTTCTTTTGCTTCCATCAACCTTTTTTCCTCTGCATCCAGCTCCTGGAATAATTCTGGTGGAATATTGTTCATCTGAGAGTATATTTTTCTTATTCTTCCTATTTTTGCCAGAAGCTCAGGTACACGAATCATAAACTGCTTCTCATACTCCTCTCTTGTATACTCCCTATCAAAGACTTCTTTGAACAATCTTTTGAGATCCTCATATTTAGGAAGATATCCAATGGGAGTCTCTATTGCATCCACATCCCCGTTCACGCGAAGCTCCATCCACTTCAGCCAAACTTTCTTATCCAGCTTGCTGTTGAGATACTCACCGTTCTTATCCTTCAGGAAATAGTTAACCGCAAATATTTTTGGCGGATTCTTCAGTTTCTTTCCAAATTCCAGATAATTTTTTATGTAGGCACCAAGATGTACCGACATAAAATCAAGGATGGACATGATATTGAACTTTCTCACACCTTCCTGGCCAAGAGTTGCGGCAGTGGTTTCTGATTCAATGGAGGCTCCTTTCATTATAACCCCGTGCTGCCAGTTGAAAGATTCGCACACAGGTGGCCAGGTGTCAGAATCTCGACCACCAAATATCATTCCGCTCAGCTTAACACCATTTATGGAATTCAAAGCCTCTTTATCTAAGTTGGAGAAATAGGAAAGGCGAACTGTAAAACGAGCGTTCTTATGGCTTGGCGATATCTCTTTTCCTTCAGCATCTTTTTTCCCCTTCCACCATTTACCGCTGTGATTCTCTCCTTTTTCAGGAATTTCTTCTCCCATGCCATTCCAGTAGGGCTTACCTTCGTGAATAAGAACGTTGGAGAATATAATTTCATAGGGTTTGTGGAGAACCTCCCAGATATAGGGATCATCTTCTTTATTCACACCTTGAATTATTCCGAATACTCCGTTTTCCACATTGACCGCTCGAGTCTCGCCATTAATTATCTTTATGAAAGAAAGATCATCCCCCACAAGTCTTTCTCCTATAAGCATGCATGTGCTTGTTTTACCGCACATGCTTGGAAAAGCACCGGTAAAGTAAGAGACTCGCCCATTTGGGCCATTTACCCCCATAAGAAACATATGCTCACTCAGCCACCCTTCCTTAACTGCCCGATTTATGGTCAATCGGAAAGCTGGCTTTTTCAATCCTATGGTGTTTCCAGCATACTGGGTGTTTACTGCGTATGTTATCTCCTCCTCCAGGTCGATCATTATCCTTCTCTTATCCAGAGTTTTGCTTGTATTTCTCTCATCCAACTCTCCCTCAGAATGGACAAATTTAAGAAACTTGAGATCAGGGTTATTTGCAAAAACATCATAGGCTTTTCTATATAGCATAAACTCGCTGTGAGCCACGTAGGCGGAATCTGTGAGCTGTACAGCCGGAATCATAAAAGGCGAATTTTTGGGGCCAAGTGAGAAGAAGAGGATAAAAAGCTCCTTCCCTTTCATTATGTCTTTTAGAAGCTCATGAATCTCTTTCAGACCCTCTTCTCTTTTCATTGTATTCAGGTAGGGTAGCTTCTCACCGTGAGGAGTTAATATATACG
>JAGHBQ010000101.1 GCA_021160945.1 Thermoplasmata archaeon | reverse complement strand
TCTTCGGGCTTTCCAAGAAATGCCCGTGCATCTTGTAAAGATGCCCTACGAAGAGTTTTACGAAATATTGAGATAAGGAGGTGAGAAGATGATAGATAAGGAAATGGAAGAGGCGATAAATAAACAAATAAATGAGGAGATGTACTCTGCGTACCTGTATCTTTCTATGTCAGCATATTTTGAGCGCATAGGACTGAAGGGGTTCGCAAACTGGATGTACGTCCAGCATAAGGAGGAGATGGACCACGCGATGAAATTTTACCGATATCTGATAGAAAGAGGTGGCAGCGTAAGATTGTATGCCATTGCAGAGCCGCCCCATGAGTGGGATTCTCCATTACATGCATTTGAAGAGACGTTGAAGCACGAGAAGCACATAACTGAGTGCATAAATAACCTTGTAGATTTGGCAGAGAGAAAGAAAGATAGAGCAACGTTCAATCTGCTGCAGTGGTATGTGGACGAGCAAGTTGAGGAAGAGGCGAACGACGAAGAGATAATACAGATGTTGATAATAGTTGGTGATAAGGGAAATGGTCTGTTTATGATTGACCGTGAGCTTGCAAAGAGGACTTACACTCCTCTTGCTCAGGAAGAATAAAATGGAGGTGAGAAAAAATGTTGAGTGAAACCATAAAGAGTGGAGACTGGAAGGGTGAAAAGCATGTCCCTGTGATAGAATACGTAAAAAATGGCGACATGCTCGAGGTGGAGGTTAGTGTAGGCAAGGAAGTGCCACATCCAAACACACCGGAGCATCACATAGCATGGATTGAACTCTACTTCCACCCAGAGGATGGAAAATTCCCCATAATGGTTGGACGCGTGGCCTTCACCAATCACAGTGATCCGCTCAGCGAACCAAAGGCCAAGTTCTTCATAAAGACAGAAAAAAATGGCAAGTTGATGGCTCTGAGCTACTGTAACATCCATGGGCTGTGGCAGAATGAAGTTGAAGTTGAATAAATAAAGGAGGTGAAAAAATGGTTGTAATAGGAGAGAAATTCCCGGAAGTGGAAGTGAAAACAACACATGGTATGATGAAGTTGCCGGATCACTTTGCCGGAAAGTGGTTCGTACTGTTCTCGCATCCGGCTGATTTCACACCAGTGTGCACGACGGAATTCTACGCTATGCAGCTCCGTCTTGAAAAATTCAGAGAATTAGGTGCAGAGGTCATTGGCCTGAGCGTGGACCAGGTATTCGCACATCTCAAGTGGATGGAGTGGATAAAGGAAAATCTTGGAGCAGAGATTGAGTTTCCTGTAATTGCAGATGACCGGGGTGAGCTCGCCGAGAAACTAGGAATGATACCCACTGGCTCAACTACAACCGCGAGAGCCGTGTTTATGGTTGACCCAAAGGGTGTGATAAGGGCAATAGTATACTATCCTGCAGAAGTGGGTAGAGACTGGGACGAAATTCTGCGTGCTCTTAAGGCACTGCAGATAAGCGATAAGCATGGTGTGGCCCTGCCGCACAAATGGCCAAACAATGAATTGATAAAAGACCATGTTATTGTTCCACCGGCATCTACCACTGAGGCAATAAAAGAAAGGAAAGAGGCGGAGAAAAAGGGAGAGATAGAGTGCTACGATTGGTGGCTATGCCACAAATCTCTCTGATTTTTCTGTTTACTTTTCTGTTGCCTTTTCCAAATGTTTAAATACTATGAAAAGATGAATTGAGAGAGGTGATAATTATGCTTTCCAAAATACCATTTGATATGGAAAAATTGAAGGAGCTTGGCAAAGAGCAGCCAGATGTGGAGCTTGTGCGAATAGGAATAATTGCAGAACTGGATGCAATAAACCTATACGAGCAACTTGCATCCCTTGCAAAGAATGACTTAGTGAGAAGGGTCTTTCTGGATATTGGAAAGGAGGAGAAAGAGCATTTTGGAGAATTTATGGAACTTCTAAAATCTCTTGACTCTGAAATTGAGAGTGCTTTGGAGAAAGGTACAGAAGAAGTAGAGGAGATAAATGAGGAGGATTGAAAAATGGAAATGAGGAATTATGAGCTAAAGGATCTTTTACTGATTGGTATAAAGAGCGAAATAGAGGCAGCTAAAGTTTACATGCAAACTGCTAATAATGCAAGAAATCCTTTTTTAAAAGCTAAGCTGAAAGCTCTGGCAGAAGAGGAAGAGCATCATCGTGAGCTTCTTGAGAACTTATTTAAGGAATTGTACCCAAATCAGGATATTGTTCTGCCGGAAAATCCAGAGTATCTGCCAGAATTTCCAGAGATCAAGCTTTTTGCTGAGCTTAATGGAGTTACAGATGTGAGAAAGATTATAGAGCAGGCTATGAAAGCGGAGCTTTCAGCGAAGAAATACTACGAAGAGCTTTCAAATATCGTGAAAGATGAGAAGATTAAGAAGCTCATTTTATATATGGCCAAAATCGAAGAAGGGCATTATTATATTCTTCAGAGAGAATATCGAGAGATTGAGGAATTTGAGAGCATAATGAAGGACGAAGATTATATACAGTTTGATGCAATATTTTAATCATCTTCTTTTTATTGCTTTGTCGCATAATTAGGAAGGGAGCGCAACCATGAAATAGGAGATGAAAATAACCTGCACATGTTAAACTGGGCGGAGTACAATGATAAGCTGGTGAGGCGCGGGGAGATACTGATAGAGTTTGAGTTTCTGAGTAACAGGGGAAAGAGAGGCAAACCTATAAATATAGTGAGAAGAGAATAAACTACAGAATTTTGGAAGAACTTTGCAGAACATTTAGGAAGAATAGTGAAAGGCTTTCCCTCACCATATCATTCAAAACTGCACAGTAGGATAAAGGGGAATTTAAAGGTATATCCACCGGCAGATTCGCAACATTAGGGTCAAGTGCCATATATCCTCCAAACTTCGCTCCACTCTCATTGTGCGTAAGTAAGTAAAGCAACTTTTCAATATTACTGCC
>JAGHBQ010000046.1 GCA_021160945.1 Thermoplasmata archaeon | reverse complement strand
GTGGTGGTTGCATTTCTTATTCTTATTCCTTTAGCCCACCAGTCACTGCCCTCCCAAGCGGGGAACACTCCCCTCTTTTCTGCAAGTCTCATGCTCGCCCTGTGAGACTCATCATTTATGAATTTCATAACTTTTTCTGCCAGCTCTATCGCCTCTTCGCTATCATAGGGTATTCCCAGCTTTATTAGCATCTCTGCCCAGCCCATCACTCCAAGACCTATCTTCCTGGTCTGAAGGGTCATCCTTTCTATCTGTGGAATAGGATACTTGTTTGCATCTATCACATTATCCAGAAAATGCACCGCGCGATGCACAGTTCTGCGAAGTTTTTCCCAGTTAATCCTACCATTTTCCACAAAGAGGGATAGGTTTATACTGCCAAGATTGCATGATTCATAGGGCAGAAGGGGCTGTTCTCCACAAGGATTTGTGCTTTCAATAGCACCAAGATGCTTTGCAGGGTGTCTTCTATTCACCTCATCGATGAATATCACTCCAGGATCTCCAGTTTTCCAAGCCTGCGTGATGATCAAATCCCAAACCTGCCGAGCCTTGATTTTTCTGACCACCTCACCAGTGCGTGGGTTGATGAGTGGATAATAATCATCGTTGAGTAGAGCGTTCATAAACTCATCAGTCACGGCCACGCTTATGTTGAAGTTGCTGAGCACCTTGTTTTCAGAATCTTTAGAGGTAATAAAATCGAGTATGTCAGGGTGATGCACGCTCAGCACACCCATATTGGCACCTCTTCTCTTCCCACCCTGCTTGATTACATCTGTGGCCACATCAAACACGCGCATGAAGGAGAGCGGCCCTGAGGCTACGCCCATCGTAGAGGCCACCACATCCCCCTTCGGCCTTAATCTCGAGAAGGAGAATCCTGTGCCACCCCCACTTTTGTGAATCATTGCCGCATATTTAACGGCGTCAAATATTCCCTCAATACTGTCCGCCACAGGAAGAACAAAGCACGCGCTTAACTGCCCGAGCTTCGTGTTCGCATTCATCAGTGTGGGTGAGTTGGGTAGAAAATATCGACGAACCATAATTTCATAGAACTCACGAGCCACAGATTCTATCAGATCCAATTTTTCGTTCAATGTGTTCATAAATTCTGAGAAACTGACTCTCATGTGTCCTTTGGTATTTAATCTCCTAAATGCACGTCGAAGCATATCCATTTCATAAACACTCAAATTAGCTTTACCAGAAAATTCCATACTCCTGATTTTCTGTTTTCCACTTAAATCATAAATTTCATCAAAATATAGAGCATCCACAAGAGCTATGTATCTCGCAACTCTCCAGAACATCTCCTTTGGAGTTTCAATTATATTTCCTTTTTCATCTTTTAGAAGGTAACGTGCTTCCAGAACTTTAATGGCATTGACGCTCAGTTTCAAATCATCTTGGACACCCATTATCTGCTTTGCTTCCCTTATTTTCTTTCTCTTTTCTCTATATACTATATATGCCCGAGCAGTATTCACATATTTTTTCTCCATAAGAACTTCTTCAACAATATCCTGTATCTGTTCCACGGTGGGAACTTCATAACCTTTTATTCTCTCCTCCACAATCCTTGATAATTCATCCGCCACCTTTTCAGGATTATCCACTTCCTTCGTTTCTATGAAGGCTTTCTTTATAGCATTGGCTATCTTTTTTCGATCGTATAACACATAATCGCCGCTTCTCTTCTTTACCAAACTGGGCATCAGTTGATATATGTGACTCTGGAATAAAAATTTATCTCAAGAAGGACTATGCTCCCTCCCTACATCCCATCTAGGAAGGGGGTAATGCTCTTTGGGGATAAACAAGCATTGTGATGGGAGTTATGTCTCCTGATACCCTTTTAAGAATGTTTGCCCGCGAAACACCTAATCTCTTTAGGCCTTGAGAGAGCGTGCATATATTTCCTAAAGGGCAAAATTTAGGGCGAGCTTAATACTGTTTTCATCAATCCATACTTCTTCATTTTCTCTACGAGCTAGATAGCTAACCAAAGAGGCAGATGCTGCGATTTGAAGAGCCCTATCTACGATTCTCAAACTTACCGGAGCTTCCTTTTTCTCGATTTCCTCTGCAATTCTATCACCAAGTTTCATATATTCATCCTCATCCACAACAATTTTTGGCGTCCTCTCCTGCAAAAGATAGTAGGTATAGGTAATATGCTTTCTCAAAGTTCCTGCCAGATAATAATTTACACCACCAGAGGCTATTCTTTTCATATTTTCCCATATAAGCTTTCTTCTCTCTGGGGTATTTATAAACAGTTTGCATATCATTCTGTCCTCTACAGCACTGAAATTCGGATCATTTATAGTATTCCTCCATCTTCCCTTACTTATTTGAGTATTATAATTTACAATGAAGAAACTGGTGACTTTATAGGGTCCTATTATCCCGCTTCTTGTCTCATCCCTTACTTCCCTGCGTTCCATAACAAGCTTCAACTTCTCCACCATCCCACGATAACCGAAGAAATCTCTGAATTCGGGAATCACCCAATCAACAGGATAATCCTGATAAGCTTCAAGAATTGCTATAAACATCTTGGGTGTCATACCCTGGGCGTATCTCAAACGACCAATGATCCCGTGAGGAGGAACACCTTTCTCCTCCTTACCTCTAAGAAGATCATCGGTGGCAAACGTTTTACCAGTTCCAGGTTCTCCGAAATATGCTAAGGAAAAACCCGTTTGATTTATTTTTCTTTCAAGATTTGCAGATGAATAAATATCGACATTTGCCAGAGAGTATTGCTGAATTATCGGAAGGAGAGCATCCATATAAAGTTCAGAACCCATTATGCTTTTTGTATACTCCACCAAATCATTTACAGAGGAAATCTTTTTCACCCAGTATTCAACATTGTCTTCTCCTACACTTTTTATAAAAGACTCATATTCCCTCTTCATTTCAAGAACAACACTTTCATATTCCCTCATAGCCTCTTCCGTGCTGAGGTTTCTGCTCTCCCCATGATATTTGCGAAGCCAGTTCTCTATTCTCCTTATAGACACGAGGGAGTAAAGCTTTGCACCTCCCTCCTCACCAACCTCTCTCATAAGGCCTGTACTTTTCAACCTTCCGAGTATTTCTCTTCCTCCAGTTTTAGCAATTAACCATTCCTTTGCACTTTTGAGTGTCCAGGCACGCTCCATTTTCTGCAGATAAATAAGAGCACGAAGCTGCTCAATATCTCTTGTGCTTTGAACTACATATCTCATCCAGTTCCCAAACTGTATGTCGGGAATCTCTGGTTCCCTGAAGAGCTTGATATATCTTTTCTTCTTCATCCATATTAATATGGCATCCAACAATATTAAAATTTGCGTGTGGTTGAAAGCGTAACTTATATATTGTGCATAATCATTAAGCGGCCTATGAAAGCTTCAGTATATGCAGCGATTGTGACAGTGATAATGATTGGTGCGGGTTTGGGTGTATACTGGTGGACCAGTGGTGGCTTTGAAAATGAAAATGTGAAGGTAGTAAAGGAGGGTGATGAAATCTCTGTATGGTATTATGGTTACATCTATTATGGGGGAGAAAGAAGAATTTTTGATACCAACATAAAGGAGGTGGCTATGGATAATACTACATATCCCAAGACTCTCACATACACCTGGTCTGGAGATTTCAAACCTCTCAACTTTACAGTAGGAGATGGAACAATGATAAAAGGCTTTGATCTCGGTGTGAGGGGTATGAAAGAAGGAGAAACAAGAACAATAATTGTACCTCCTGATCAAGGATATGTATTTTCCTGGAAGAGCGTGAAAAATTATTCCATGGAAGAGGATATTCCAGTAATTCAAAGTTTACCTTTGGATGATTTTGAAGAGAGGACTGGAGAACAGAATCCGGCAGATAATAGTGTTTATAAGGATAAAAAATATGGATGGGATCTTCTTGTTCTGGAAGTAAAGCCAACACAGAATAAAGTGACCGTGCTTAACAATCCTGTTGAGGGAGAGTACTACATGCCATACAACAATGTGACCGATTTCAAGGTACATGTGGAGAGAATAAAAAATGGAATGATTCATATCCGTTATGTCATTGGAAAATTGCCTATCCTTCTTCCGGATGGAGGGCTCATAGACGAAGTATGGGACAGGCATTTCAGGATAAACTACAATAAGGAGGTCGCTGGTAAAACTCTTTATTTTGTTGTGACTGTTATAAAGATCAAATCCTCTGAATAAATTTTTTAAAATTTTCTATGGCAATCTTCTTTTTCATGGGATAGCTTTTTATTTTTGTTCTGAGAGCAATAACATCCCCATGAGTTGCCAGTGCCAGATTCCCCAGATATGCTTCCTGCTTATCGAATCTTAGATAAAGAATTCCGTGAGGATCCACAATTTCATCCAGAATAGGCATAATTTCTTCTATTATCCCAAACTCTTTCATTCTGCGCCAGAACTCCTCGATCTCTTTCTTTTTTTTGAGCTGAAGCTCTAGAATAATTATTTCATTTCCATAATATCCTTTCTCTTTTCTAATGTTAAAGCTCTCTGCTCCCGTTATAAACTCCATTGCCTTTTTGACTCTTTCTAAATCTTCCGTTGCGTGAGCAATGCATCTGAAGTGAATATATTGAATCATAGGGGCAAATAGAAGAACCCAAATATATGTTTGTCTATATACCTATTATGAACATAATAGACATCGACCCTATGGAGGAGTATGAGAACATTGTCCATTCCCTTCAAAAACTAGGTTTATCTCTCTATGAGACCCGTGCATTTTTAGCCCTGTTGCTCCTGGGAGTTGGTTCTGCCGAAGTCATAGCTGTAAATGCAAAGATTCCAAGAACCTCAGCTTATAAAGTTCTGGAAAGTTTAGAGAAGAAAGGTTTTGTAATCTCTTCAAGAGGCAGACCAAAGATGTACAAACCTGAAGATCTAAAAATTCTGAAAGAGAGAATTATGGATGAAATTGAAGAGCTTTTTGAAAAATTAGAGTTTGTGGAAGATATATTTTCGGATAAGGGAGAACCACAGCTGGTTTACACCATATATGGGAAAGAAAAGGTTATGAAGAAGATAGCAGAGATGATAGATCTAGCAGAAAAAGAGATAATAATATCCACACCAAAAATCTCTGAGATAAGAAGAAATTTGAGGAGGAATATTGAAAGAGCATTGAAAAGAGGGGTAAGAATAATTGTGGTAACTCTCCCATCCCAGAGAGTTCCAGAGGGAGTAATTACTTACCGCAGAGATGGTTTGATTGCCACAGACATCGTATGTGATAACAAAAAAGCTCTTCTAGCGGCTCCTGAGTTGAACGCATGCGGATATACAGACAATCCAGCGTTGGCGAAGCACTTGACTCATTTTATCTCCATACTGATTGAGAAGGAATAGTTTTTATACTACGAATTTTTAATCATTCTCATGAATCTTTTGGAACTGGGAGACCAGCTTGATAGACCATGGATGCAGAGGATTATAGCTCAGATAAACGGTAGTGTACTGAGAGTTGTGAGATATTATGGGGTGTATCCCCCCCACAGGCATGACGGTGAGCAATTTGTACTTGTTTTAGAGGGAGAGGTTGATATTGAGGAGGAGGGAAAACTTATTCATCTCTCCCAGATGGATTATCATATAATCCCAGCAGGCAAACTCCATAGACCCATCGCCAAGAAACCTTCCTTGGTACTCGTATGCTGGAGAGAAAATATAAAAACAGAGCTTGAGAAATAGGGATTATGAAAAAATTTAAATATTATCATCTCTATTATTTTTGATTGTGGTTCTAAAAATTCTGATAGTGGATGATAATGAGGAACTGCTAAAGCTGTATAGTATCTTTTTGAGAAGATATAATGTTATCGTGGCAAAAAACGGTCTTGAAGCTCTTGAATTTTATAAAAGAGAAAAACCCGATATTGTCATTATGGACATTAAAATGCCGGTTATGGATGGAGTGGAAGCAACAAAAAAAATAAGGGAAATCGATAAGAATGCAAAAATAATAGGCGCTACGGCATATCAAGATAAATATGTGGATGCCATGCTAGAAGCAGGAGCACTGGAGGTTTTGAAGAAACCATTTAAATACCGTGAGCTTCTGGACACCATTCAGAAATATATATCATAAATTTAGGATATAGAAAAAGTGCTTTTCTTTATATTATTTTCACAGACTCAGCCCATATTGTTTGTTTTCAGGCTTCTGTGTGAGACAAAGAGAAGCTAATTCACTCAGTGTTACAAATAATTTAAATGTAGAAAATCATTATCCTTTATGAAAATTCCAGAGAATCTAGAATATGAACATCATGTAAAAGTTACAGAAGAGTACGTTGCAAAGGGGATAGGCTTGGATGTGAAGGTTTTCTCCACCCCCTCTTTAGTTCTCTGCATGGAAATTGCTGCCTACAAGGCTGTGGAAAAATATATTCCTGAAGATTACACTACCGTTGGTACAGGAATATGCATAAAACATCTGAAGGCAACTCCTATTGGAGATACCGTGAGATGCAGAGCCAGGCTTATAAAACAAGATGGGAAAAAACTTGAGTTCGAAGTTTCTGCTTTCGATTCCCAGGGAAAAGTGGGTGAGGGAAAACATTACAGATACATTGTAAATAAGAAAGAATTTGAGGAAAGGATCGCTGGTAGCAAAGTTTAAATTATTTTCTTGTAATCCCCCCGTTATGAAGATTCTCCTAGCACAGTTAACGCCTAGTTTCGATATTGATAAAAATAAGGAAAGAATGGTTAAAATTGTGGAAAATAATCATGCAGATATATATATTTTCCCGGAATTGTATCTAACAGGGTATCTAATTCGTGACAAAATAATAGAGAAGGCAATGGATGTGGATTCTCCCCTAATGAAGGAAATAGCTGAAATTTCGCATGGAAAAATAATAGTCTTCGGATTTCCTGAAAAAGATGATTTTATATACAATTCTGCGGCTATAGCTTATAACGGTGATATAAAAATTGCAAGAAAAATATATCTGCCAAACTTTGGCCCTTTTGAAGAAAAATTATATTTTAAAGAGGGAGACCGACCTTTTGTCATGGATACTGAGTATGGGAAGCTCGGGGTTCAAATATGCTACGATGCATTTTTCCCTGAAGTTGCGAAGATCCAGGCCTTAAAGGGTGCAAAGATGATAATAAATATATCTGCAAGTCCGATAACTTCCAGAAAATTATTTGAGACAGTTATACCCGCAAGAGCATTGGAAAATACTGTATTCTTTGGATACGTAAACTGGGCAGGATTGATGCGCAACATTGAATTCTGGGGTGGCTCCATGATATATTCTCCACTTGGAGATTTGGTTTACAAGGCACCATATTTCAAAGAAAGCGTGGAAACTGCCGAAATATCTGAGGACGAGATCGATATTGCAAGAAGAATAAGACCTACCATTAGGGATACGATGCTTCATTTCTTCAATTTATAAGATTTTCTTATCGTGAGGTTTGGAATTTATTTGAAATTTCCAAGGAAAATTTTATGGTAATATATTCCTTCTCCCTTTTTATGCCAAATAGTAATTATGACGAAGACATCGAAGAGATGCTTCAGGAGATGGGTCTCAGCTCATGGGAGGAGCTTTTTATAGATATTCCACAAGAGGCAAGAAAGGGCGGGATAAATATAGAAGCTATGGATGAGTATGAGCTGTACAGATACGCTCTTAAACTAGCCTCGAAAAATATGGATTTCTTCAAGATGCCAAATTTTCTGGGTGCAGGGGTTTATTTCCATTATATACCCCCAGCAGTAAAGGAAATGGTCTCCCGCTCTGAATTTTACACCTCCTATACGCCATATCAGCCAGAAATTTCTCAGGGATTGCTTCAGTCAATGTTCGAGTATCAGAGTATGATTGCAGAGTTGACTGCGATGGACATAGCAAATTCATCAATGTACGATGCATCCACTGCGCTTGGCGAGGCAGCAAGAATGGCGAACAGAATAAACAGGAAGAAGGAGATTCTCGTTCCCGAAAATCTCTACTGGGAGAAAGAAAGTGTTCTCAGAAACTATGTGAAGGGCCTTGATATGAGTATCAGAAAATATCCATTAAATGAAAGAGGTATGATAGATTTAGAAGCTTTGCAGAGTTCAGTAAATGAGAATACCTCTGCAGTATATGTGGAAAATCCAAACTTCTTTGGAGTTATAGATGAAAATGTTCTCAAAGTGAAAGAATTTATAGGAAGAAGCATTCTCATTGTTGGTGTAAATCCTCTTTCTTTAGCGATATTGAAACCGCCCGGAGAGTATGGTGCAGATATAGTGGTTGGAGAAGGCCAGATACTGGGAAATCCAATAAGCTTTGGAGGACCTCTTCTTGGCATCTTTGCCACAAAGAAGGAGTATTTGAGAAAGATGCCCGGAAGGGTGATAGGAGCAACCAAAGATGTGTCTGGTAAAAGGGCTTTTGTGATGGCTCTTCAGACCAGAGAGCAGCATATAAGGAGAGGAAGAGCAACAAGCAATATATGCTCCAATGAGGCTCTCTGTGCTCTATACAGCACTGTTTATATGGCTTATCTTGGTGCAAATGGTCTTCGGAAAGTGGCACTGAAAAACATCGAGAATGCAAAGAAACTAATGACAAAGCTTCGGAGTATTGGCCTTAATGCTCCTCATTTCAAAGCCCCGCATTTCAACGAATTTCTTGTGGATTTACCTGGCAATCCTTATGAAATAAGTAAAAAGCTTGTTGAAAGGGGAGTTCACGGAGGATTGCCTATTCCTGAGGGTTGCTATCGTGATATAGGAAATGCGATGCTTCTATGTACTACGGAGATGCATAGAGAAGAAGATCTTGATAAATTAGTTAACGCATTCAAGGAGGTGATTTAAATGTACCATCAGGCAAGCTACGATGAACCTTTACTGATCGAGATAAAAAGCTTGAAAAATGAAGATTTTGAGATAGATCTAAATCCGGATATTGTGAGGAAAGAGCTCAATATACCTAATCTTCCAGAATTTGAAATTATTCGACATTATACTAGACTTTCTCAGATGAATTATGGTGTGGACATAAATATCTATCCTCTAGGTTCTTGCACTATGAAGTACAATCCCAAACTGAATGAGGAAATTGCGAGGATGTTTTCATACATTCATCCATATCAGGAGGAGAGCACAGTTCAGGGTGCTCTACAGATTATGTACGAGCTTCAAGAGATGCTTAAAGAAATCACCGATATGGATGGTTTCTCTCTCCAACCTGCAGCAGGAGCACACGGAGAGTTCACAGGAATGCTTATAACAAGGTCCTATCATGAATATAAAGGAGAGGGAGAGAAGAGGAAAAATGTGATACTGCCCGACTCTGCTCATGGAACAAATCCTGCAAGTGCTGCTATGGTAGGTTTCAATGTAATTGAGATTCCATCCAATAAAGAGGGCATGGTGGATCTCGAAGCCTTGGAAAATGCGACAGATGATACCACAGCAGCATTCATGATCACAAATCCCAATACCCTGGGAATTTTTGAAGAAGATATCCTAGAAATTGCAAAAATAATGCACAAAAATGGTGCATTACTATACTATGATGGTGCAAATCTCAATGCCATAATGGGTATAACTTCCCCTGGAAAAATGAACTTTGATATTGTGCATCTCAATCTTCATAAGACATTTTCCACCCCTCATGGGGGTGGTGGGCCAGGAAGCGGTCCCGTTGGGGTTAGAGGAGAGCTTGTCAATTTTCTCCCAGTGCCTGTGGTGAGGTATGATGGAGAGAAATATTATCTGGACTACAATATCAAGCACACCATTGGAAAAGTTAGGTCTTTTTATGGTAATTTTGGAGTTCTTGTAAAGGCATGGGCATATATCAAGAGATTGGGCGGAACTGGATTGAAACGGGCGAGCATTAGAGCCGTGGTAAATTCTAACTATCTAAAGGAAAAAATCAAGGATTACTATGTTCTTCCTTACAAAAATCTAAGAAAACATGAATTCGTGGTTAAACCAAAGAATGCCCGCGCACTAGATGTGGCTAAAAGACTTCTGGATTTTGGAGTTCATGCTCCAACTATCTATTTCCCCCTGATAGTTTCAGAAGCCCTTATGATAGAACCCACAGAGACAGAGAGAAAAGAGAATTTAGATAAATTTGCAGAGATAGTGATACATATAGCAAAAGAGGCAGAAAAGAACCCTGAACTTCTTAAAGAGGCACCCCATAATACCTCGGTGAGAAGGGTGGATGATGTTCTTGCATCTCGCAAACCAGTTCTTACCTGGAAAATGTACCGAGAACTCAAAGCTCGAGGGGAAATAGATTACTAAAATGATTTTCCTTAACCCTTGATTTAAGTTCCTTTATCTCCTCTTTTCTGTGCTTTTCTTTTTTCTCCGCGGGATAACCAATTCCTATGATGCATAGAACCTTTATATTTGAAGGTATGCCAAGAAGAGAGCGAACATAATTCTCTGCTGTCATATTCTCATCATGCATTCTTTTCCTAATCTGAATCCAGACAGATCCGAGGGCTAGATTAGTTGCCGCAAGCTGAACATGCTCTGCAAATATACTAGAATCCTCAATCCACACATCACTGATATTCTCATCAGCACATATTACCAGGGCTAAAGAGGCATTCTTAAGAGGTGTGGCATGTGGTTTTGCATAGGATAATTTTTCCAAAAGCTCTCGAGAAGTGACCACAATAACATACCATGGTCGTCTGTTATGGGAAGAGGGAGAGTAAAAAGCCATTTCCAGAATACGAGAAATCAGTTCTTTCTCCACTTTTTTTCTCTTCGAATTCTCTTATACTTCTCCTGCTAATAATAACCTCTTGAAATTCCATTAAATCACCTCGGAGAGTATGGAGTGTAAAGCTCATGCTTTATTCCAAGAACATCTAAAATCTTACCCACAACATAATCCACAACATTTTCTATGCTTCTTGGTCTCAAATAGAAAGCTGGCACGGGTGGAAGGATCACAACTCCCAACTTTGATAATTCATACATATTCTTCAAAACTACTGCGCTTAAAGGAGTTTCTCTAGGAACTAGTATAATTTTCTTCCTTTCTTTAAGGGCCACTGCTGCAACCCTGGTGAGTAAATTATCCGCTATTCCGCAGGCTATCTTGCTCAAAGTGCTTGTAGAGCAGGGAGCTATAATTAAAGCATCGAATTTATTCGTACCTGAGGCTATATCCACATCCATCTCTTCATTTTGATATACCTTTGTAGCCATTTTTTTAATTTTCTCTAAAGAATAATCTGTTTCATATTCCAATATCTTCTGTGCATTTTTGGAGATTATGAGAAGTATCTCATGATTTTGAAGTTCATGGAG
>JAGHBQ010000088.1 GCA_021160945.1 Thermoplasmata archaeon | reverse complement strand
TTCTATTGATGAGGATATTACCGAGCAAATTTGTTATTATGTTTACATCTTTCAATTTTCCACATTCACGATAAATTGGATTCCAAATCGCATATATCTCAACAATTTTATGTATTCTGGAGAACCTCCAAAATTTTTGGATTTTCATAAACTTTTCATCATCACACATCTAATATTTACTTTCCCACATCCAAAAGAGAGTCATCCCTTGAACTACTGGAACAACTCAAAGTATGGAAATTACTACCAGTGGTGGGCTGAGAGAAATGATACAAATGATAAAAATGGTGATGGCATAGTTGATTACCCATGGGTTATGGATGAAAACAATACAGATTACAGACCCCTCAAGAAACCCTTTGTTTGGGAGATGAGAAGTAAAGAGGAAAGAGCTGGCAGAGAAGATTTTATTTTCTACCTTCTTATTTTTCTATTATCCGTGGCTATAATTGGCAGTGCGTTCATATGGAAGTTCTGTAAAAAGAATGTGGGATCATAGAGATGCAAAGAATTCTTCCACACTTTTACCATCTTTCTTTGCCATTCTCTTCATCATTTTCCATATTCCACTGCCATACTGTGCTGCCTTCTTTTCCCGCATATATATGCTCTCCGGTACACCCAGAAATTTTGCAGCTTCACGAAGTATGTATTTCCTCACCCCATTTCTTATCTTCATTTCTGCAGGTAGAGTGAGGGAAAACTCCAAAACTCTCTTGCTCAGATATGGAGTCAGAAGCTCCTTGCCCAGAAGTGTGGCAATTCTCTTCTCTCGTGGCCATGTTCTGTTAAGAAGCCTCTCCAAATCCTCTTTCATAAGCTTCGGCTTTTCGAGATATTTTTTGTAACCCCCAAAAATCTCATCGCTGCCCTGTCCGGTCACAATAGAATTCTCTGGGGCATATGAGCAGACAAAGTAAAGAGGTAACTCAAAGGAAGCTTCAACGACGCTAATTTCAGGATCTACTCGCTTGAGAAACAGCAAACCCTCAAGGACATCGTTCTCTCCAATTTCTAAAGTTTCTAAATCTAAATTTAAAAGTTTGGCAGCATCTTTTGCATTCTTAAAATCTCTGCTCCCCTCAATGCCTACAGTGTAGAACTTCGCTCCGCAATCTCTTAGAAGATAGGCGATTATCCCACTATCCAGTCCTCCAGAGAACGCAACTGCAAGGGATTTCCTGCATTGAGTTTCTTCTCGCAGAATCTGAGCAAGAACTGCAGCTCTCTCCATACAAGAGAATCTAAATAATTATTTAAATTCATACCTCTTCAAATTTAAGATTTCCCTCAATAAGGTTGATAAGCTTATCTCCCAGTTCCTCTATTTTTACCCTCGTCTGCTCCATGCTATCTCTCTCCCTTATAGTTACAGTTGAATCCTCTAAAGTTGTATGGTCCACGGTGATGCAGAACGGCACGCCTATTTCGTCTGCACGGGCATATCTCCGTCCTATTGAGCCTGAATCATCGTAATAGCAATTTACACCTCTGTTTCTTAATAAGGTGACAATATTTCGAGCAACCTTAGCAAGAGGCTCCTTGCTCATCAGGGGGAACACTCCAGCTTTTATGGGGGCAATTCTAGGCTTCAGTTTGAGAACCTTGTAGCCTCTTTCTGCCCGCTCATAATATGAATGTTCTAGAACCGCGTATATAAGACGGTCTATTCCAAAAGATGGTTCAATTACATGGGGTATGAACCTCTCTCCTCCTATACTCTCCTCCTCAAACACTATTTCGTATGCATTTTCTGGGACCTTGACTCTTTTTCCATTTAGCTCTATCTCAATATCCCCCTCACGATAATCCATATTATCTATGATCTCAGCTATTTTCTTTGCCTCACCCTTGAAAAGAGGGCCAAGAACATCCATTTTTGCTCGTAGCTTTTTAATCTTTATTCTTTTTGGCTCTTTAAATCTTCTGAGAGCTGTGAGATCTCTCCCAGAATAATGCATATGTCTTTTCAAATCATAATCTCCTCTGTCGGCTATGCCTATCACTTCCACCCAACCCTGAGAAAGAAGAACCTCACAGTCCCAGGTGTCTCGAGAATAATGAGCAAGTTCTTCTTTGAAATGCTGTCTAAATCTGAGCTTATTTTCATCTATTCCCAGAGCTCTAAGGAATTTCAAGCTTCTTGCCATAAAATAGGCAATGGGGGAAGATAATATCCCGAGCTCTACCGCTTCTCCGGCCTTTATTTTCAGTTCCTTCCCCTCTCTGGTAAGAAGTGGTAGTATAACATTCTCCTCTTCTCCAAGGGGGAAATCAGCTTGTGGATCTATAAAGAACTCTATCTCTGCCATATTGAATTCTCTAAGTCTCAAAAGACCCTGTCGAGGAGAAATTTCATTTCTGAATCCCTTCCCAATCTGGGCAACTCCCATAGGTAGCTTTTCCCGATTGAGGCGATATAATATGGGGAAATTTATGAATATTCCTTGGGCTGTTTCAGGTCTCAGAAAAGCTTTTTTATTCAATCCAACTTGTGTGGTAAACATGAGATGAAATCTTTCGGGATATCCAAGTTCTCCTCCACAATCAGGACATCTCACATTGTTTTCCTTTATGGCCTTCCATAGGCCTTTTTCATCAAGCTTCTCTGGATTTTCCATGCAACTTTTTAGGAGTTCATCTGCCCTGAAAGCATGGCCACATTTTTTGCATTTCACCATATAATCGGTGAACTTCTCTGCATGACCTGAGGCCTTGTACATGAGCTCTGGTCCTATGTTTGGCGAGTCTATTAGAAGAAGACCGTCTTTTAGAACAAAATGCTCTTTCCAAAGCTGAATTATGTTATCCTTCAAGACACTACCCAGAGGTCCGTAATCGTAGAATCCACCGAGTCCACCATAAATTTCATAGGATTTCCAGTAGAACCCCCTTCTTTTTGCAATCTCACCTATTTTTACCCTCAGCTCACTCATAATCTGCACCCGTAAGGGAAACTACTAGGTCGCTATCGAAGACCATAGCTATAAGCTCATCATGCGTATTTCTCACCGGAAGTTGAGAGAAATTGTTTTTCATCATAATCTTCGCTGCCTCCCATACGGGTGATTTGGAGAAGATGGTCACAGGATTTTTTATCATGACCTCTTCCACCGGTATATTTGGAAGATTCACCTTCTCCTCCATATAGAACAATTTTATCACATTTCTCAGACCTTCCCAGTTCCAAGAATCCTCATCATCACCAAGCCCTAGCTCAGAAATGGCCACGTTCATATCTACCTTGGCTTTCTCAAATAGGTCTCTGTCGGTGACTATTCCAACAAGTTGAGCATTATCATCAACAACGGGGAATGCGGATAGAAGGGTGAGGGTCATAGCTTTGAATACAACTGGAAGAGGAGTGCATAGGTGAAGGGGAAAACATGGCTTTGATATGAAATTCTCAACAGGTGTTGATACCCTCCTTTCAACTATTACACTGAGGAAATCTTGAGGGGTGATAACTCCAAGTACTTTTCTGTTTTCATCCACCACAACCAGATGCCTTCTTCCATATCTCATCATTGTTCGGGCAGCGTCTTCTATGGAATCGTCTACTTTTACGAGAGGGACATCTTTCCTCATAATTAGCGCAAGTTGCTCCTCATCAGGATGCTCAAAAATATCGCGACGAGAGACTATGCCCATAAGACATCCCTCTTCGTTTACCACAGGCATGCCAGTGATATTGTGTTTTACTAACAGTCTAAGGACATCTCTTTTCGTTCCCGGAACTTTCGCACAAATTGGGTTAGGGCTCATTATCTCGCTGACTTTTGTTTTCATTCAATCACCTACATCCCCTAAAAAACTTCACATACATAAACTTATTTGAATGTTTTGACAAATGAGTTCAAAAATAAATGGAGAATGAGGTTTGAGCTCCACAAAACTCAGAGCCTGAGCTCCACTCTGTGAATCTCACTCAATCCATTTCTGATCAATTTTACTGTGTTATATAGATCCATTTTATCTGCCATTTCCACGCTGGAGTGCATGTACCTCAGAGGTATGGAAATTACTGCTGTGGCAACTCCTTCACGAGTCAGTTGTATTACATCCGCATCAGTGCCGCTGTGAGATGGATTTGGCTCCACTTGATATGGAACTCCCGCAATCTCCATAAGATATCTTACTACATTGGGATGTCCTGTGGGGCCTATTCCTATAGTCGGACCCTTTCCCAGTTCTACAGAAATGTCATCTTTGCTCATAGAAGGCATTCGAGCATGGGTAACATCTATTGCTATTCCTATATCCGGGTATACCCCAAAGCTGGATACCATGGCTCCTCTAACGCCAATTTCCTCTTGCACGGTGGATACAAAGTATACAGTAGCTTCACTCTCAAAATTTTCCATCACGCGGAGGAGGGTGTAAACACCGCTCCTATCATCCAGTGCAGTTGCAACGACCCTCTGCTCAAGCTCATAGAAATTTGGTACGAAACTGCCAACATCGCCTATACTTACAAGCTTCTCTGCCTTTTCTTTGGAATCCACGCCTATGTCTACGCGCAAATCTTTGATTTCTTTCTTCTCCTCTTTCTTCTCTTCCAAATGTGGAGGCTTTTCTCCAATTACCCCATAGATATAGCCCTCTTTTCCTTTTATCCTCACTGCCTGTGAGCGGAGCGTGGAGGGTTTTATTCCGCCCATGGGAGATATCAGAAGAAAACCATCTTCGGTGATGTTCTTCACCATAAAACCTATCTGATCCATATGCGCTGCAAGCATCACCTTTCTTTCGTTTCCTTTTTTTACTCCAATTACATTTCCCAGTCTGTCAACTCTAACCTCATCAAGATATTTTTCCATGTGCTCAGCGACAAGTTCTCTTATTTCCTCTTCAAAACCAGGTACTCCAAATGCATAAATCAGCTTCTTAAGCAGTTCCATACTCTCCAGATAATATTCTTTTATTTAATTTTCTCCCTCCCCAAATATTTTATTTGCATTGAATTTCTGGAATTTTTAAATATCATCACTGCATTTTGCACCTATGCGATGTTTTATTGCCATCGAAGTCCCATTCACCAAAAGTATGGAAGAATTGCAGAGGAGCATAGAAGGACGTGTAAAGCTTGTGGAAAGGGAGAATGTGCATATAACATTGAAATTTCTGGGTGAGATCAGAGAAGAGATGGTGACAAAGATCAGGGATATAATAGAATCCTGCAAAGGAAAATCTTTTACAATAACCCTGAAAGATGTTGGATTCTTCCCAAATCCAAGATATGTAAGAGTGATATGGATAGGAGTTGCTCCTGCAGAACCCATAGTGAAATTATCTAAATGTATAGATGAGAAATTATCTCTGCTGGGATTTGAGAAGGAGAAAAGCTATATACCTCATTTAACAATCGCAAGAGCAAAAGGGCCTGTGAGCATAAAAAATCTGGAGAGATTCAAAGGCACAAAATTTGGGGAGGTGGAAGTAAAAGAAATAAAAATTAAAAAGAGCACTCTTACTCCGAAGGGTCCAATATACAAGGATTTGGCTAGCATTCAGCTGTAGTAAATCTTTTCCTCCTCATCATCCTCTTCATGCAGCTCCGCCAGTTCTATAACATCGATAGATGCTATTGCGCCAAGCGGAATAAGTCGAAGAATTCCCTTCTTCTCACCGTGATTTTCATCCAGCTCCAGACATATGGATGTATCTTCTCCAAGGGCTACAAATCCCCTAAAGATTCCACTGCTTTTGACAACTATTTCGTTGGAAGATAGGGAATAAACTACGCATCTTGATCCTGGAGTCAGCTTTTCCAAAGCTATCACCTCCTTATGAGAGATGAAATATGATCTACCATGATTCGGTAATTCTGCATTGCTAAATTAACATTTGCCTCCACGAAGGTCCAGGCTTTTGAAAGGTCACCGTATCTCAGACGATATCTCTTGCTCATTCCCTCCTGTCTCTCTTCTAAAATGTCCAGAGATTTTAATTTGTTGAGATGCCTGTAAAGTGTGGGCCTTGTGGTTTTAAGATAAGCTAGAAGCTCATCTACACTCCACCATCTCTCCCCATACTCAAGAAAGCATTCCTTAAAAAGAATATAGGGCACTGATTTTATGGCGGTTTCAAAATCTCTCTGGGGATCTATTCTTGGTAGATATCCAATGGAGCTTAAAAATGTGAGAAGCACATAATCTATGTTCTTCTCATGCTTCATCGGGTTCACAATATTAATGTTCATTTCAAACATACACACACATAAGTTGTAGTGTTATTAAACCTTTCGATTTACTATAGGGGACATTTTTTCAAGGAAAACATATAAGGACTCTCACAAATATTAAATAAGAGGGAAAATTAACCCCTAAGTATGAAGGAGATGGAGTTCAAGGTAATCTCCAAAGAGAAGAATGAGATGGTACTGGAAGTTATAAACGCAGATAGAACTCTACTTATTCCTCTTGTGGAAGAACTAAATAGGGATGAAATGGTGGAGGGGGCTACCTATCATTACGACCATCCTTATCTGGAGAACCCAACACTAAAGATAAAGGTAAAAAGTGGAAAACCACAGGCAGCTATCAAGAGAGCTGCAAAAAAATTGGAGAAGCTCTTTGAAGAGCTGGAAAAGAATTTTGAGAAAGCTATAAAGTCTCCAAAATAATCTCTGGAGGCTCTATGAACTCTACCATTCTGAGTTCCTGTGGGATAAGAATTCTTATAGTTATCTCTCCATACGCTTTCTCCTGTATGAGTTTCACCTTCTGAAATCTTTCTAGGAAAAGAAGGGAGAGGAACACTTTTATGAAATCTTCGCGAGTACCATCGTAGAGAAATGAGAGAGAGATCTCATCGCCCTGCACCTCGCACAATCTCTCCCAGATCTCCTTGATTTCTTCCTCAAGGTCTTCTTTGTGGACCTTCTCTTCAAGATTGAATTTGAACTTCTCTCTTATTTTTCTCTGTCTCTTCTTTCTCTCTACCTCTACCTTTGCTTCGTTAATCGCCTGAAGGAGTTCCATAAGGCTCACAGGCCTCTTTTTCTCTCTTCTCACAGGTTCTTTTATATCTATTTCATGAACTTCGATGAGCTCGTATCCCCTACTTTCTTCAAAAGGTGAGAGATCCAGCTCAAAGAAATCCATATCCACACCATATTCCTCTTGTTCAACATGTGTTAATATATCTTCACTCTTCCTCATAAGGATGTTCCATGCCATATGAATTATTTTTCCGGCCACGATGAAATCTATGTCATTTTCCTTCCTTATCCTCTCCAGATACATCTGAGTAAATTTTACAAGATCTATCTTCCACGGATCAAGCTTCTCATTGATTACAAGCTCAAATATAATAGCTACAGCTTTATCTACGGGGTTTTTAGCAGAAATATGCACTCCTTCTTCCAGTTTCTGAGCCATCTCGATGTAGTAATCTAAATCTATTTCTTCGTCGAGAAGCGCCTTGTAATAGCTTAGATGCTCAACTACCTCCACTGGCACCCACCTCCGCAGTCGGTATGCTCTGTACAAACACTCTTGAAAGCCCATCACCAGCCTGGGTTACGCCTATTATGTGATCTGCAAACTTAATAGTGGCCTTTCTAAGAGATATAACTATGAACTGAGCAGTTCTAGAATTTCTCCTTATCACACGACCTACAATTTCAGCGTTTATTCCATCCAAGAACATGTCCACTTCATCCAGCACGTATATGGGCGATGGATCATACTGCTGAATGGCAAATATAAAGGCTAGCGCGGTCAGGCTCTTTTCACCACCGCTTAGGGATTCCAATCTTATGAATTTCTTACCTAGAGGTTTCACCTTAATTATCAAACCCCCTTGGAAGGGATGCTCTGGATTTTCTAGAAGGAGTTCAGCTTCACCTCCATTGCTTATCTCATGGTATATCTTCTTGAAATTTTCGTTGATCGCGTTGAAAACTTTCATTAGGCCATCCTTCTTCTTAAGATTCAACTCCTTCACAAGTTTTGTTAGATCATCTCTTTCTCTCTTAAGCTTCGTGTAATCTTCCATTATCCTGTTATATCTTTTCTTTTCGGCGTCATAGTCCTCTATACTCTTCATATTCACAGGACCTATGGATTGCATCTGTAACTGTATCTCATCCGCCAGCTTCTTTAATCTGCTTAGAGATTCAACTTCCGTGATCTCTATTCCATACTCCTCATATTCCTTCTTTGCTTCCTCATATTTTCTCTCGCTTTCCATTATATTTGTGTTCAAATGTATCTTAAGCTCTTCTTTGACCCTTTTATCTCCTTTCAATCTGCTTATCTCCTCTTCGATCTTCAAGAACTGAGAGGATAGCTCATTCCTCTTATTCACCAGATCCTTTATTTTTTCTTCCTGCTTCTTAAGTACCTCTCTGAGTTTTCTTCTCTCAATCTCTCCACTTTCGTACTCCTTGCTCCAGTTTTCATTCTTCTCTCTCTGCTCCTTAATTCTTAAGTTCAGAGTGTTTCTATCCTCTTCAATTTTCTCTCTCCTCCTTTTCAGAGTTTTTAGCTCTTCCTCAAGCCTGATTATCTCTCCATTAAGATCCTGCAACTTTCCACTAATTGTTTCTATCTCCTCTTTGAGAGTTCTTATCTCTCCTCCTATCTTCTCGGGAATCAGAGAATCCATCTCATCTCTGAGCTTGGATTCTTTCCTCTCCATTTCCTCTATTTCACTCTGTATTCTATTTCTCTCGTTTTCCACAGTGTTTAAAATATCTTCATATTCCTTTCTCTTTTTGAGCAGTTCAGCAATCTCCAAATCTATGCTCTTGAGCTTCTCTTCATTTCTTTTCTTCTCTTTTTTCCACACCTCTATCTGGGAGGAGTTATCCTGCACGTTGAGAGTTCTCAATTCTTCAAGCAGAGTATCTATCTTGGATCTTACCTCCTTAAGCTTGTTTTGAATTTCATCCAGCTCAGTCATGGCATTTCTCAGTCTCTTCCCAATTTCCTCAAGATTGCCCATAGATACCCTAACTTTCTTCTCCACGCTGCCACCTACCATGGCACCGCTGGCCTCTATTAACTGACCATCTAAGGTGACAAGACGAACTCCGCCCATCAATCTTCTTGCATTATCCAGATCATCCACTATCACTGTATCTCCAAATACATACCAGAATGCAGCTTCAAATTTCTTATCAAATTTTATTAGGT
>JAGHBQ010000096.1 GCA_021160945.1 Thermoplasmata archaeon | reverse complement strand
GTTCAGGGGAAGCTCGTCTCTTCTCCACATTATTCTTCTCCTCAAAATCTCTATTTCGTCATCCTTTTCGGGGTATCCTATGCGCAATTTCACGAGAAATCTATCCAGCTGTGCCTCCGGAAGGGGATAGGTTCCCTCGTACTCTATTGGATTTTGAGTTGCTATTACTACAAATGGCTCCTCCAGTTTATATGTTTCTCCCTCAATTGTTACCTGCTTCTCCTGCATGGCTTCGAGCAATGCTGCCTGGGTTTTCGGTGGGCTGCGGTTTATTTCATCAGCAAGCAGAATATTGGTGAACACCGGGCCCTTGAAAAATTTAAAATCTGCTGTTTTGCGATCATAGATATATGTGCCAGTTATATCCGATGGCATAAGATCAGGGGTAAACTGAACTCTCTTGAAATCGCATCCCAGTACCTGAGCAAATGATCTCGCTATAAGTGTTTTGGCAAGCCCTGGATTGTCTTCGAAGAGTATGTGTCCTCCAGCAAGGATGGAATAGAGGACCTGTCTCAAAACCTCTTCTTTGCCCACAATTACCTTCTTAATTTCTTCAATTATTTTCTCCATTTTGTTCATTCTATCGCCTCCATAATTTCCTCGATATCTTTCAAAAATCTTTCTTTGGGTAGGGAGAGCTTAAGCTCATGCCTTCTTTTATAAATATCTGCGATAAGCTTTGCCTTCTCCCCCACATATTTTTTGAGAAAGTTCTCGTTCTCTAAATTTTTGCGAATTAATGTCTCGGGTAAATCATATCTCACGCTGAGAGCAATTACAAATGAATTTATGAGTCGCAGTTCTATATCTCTCTGCGCCACAGCGTTACCCTTAAGAGCTTTGTCCACCGTATCTCTGAAATGCTGAATATCCTCTCCCATCGATAGAATCTGCATCTTCTCTCCCTTTTTCGTGGGCTTGTAATATCGAAGGGAAAAGAGAAGAGGCAGATAAATAAAGGAGAATAAAAGACTCAGGAGGATGTAAAGCTCAACACTGAAGAAAGCGACAAAAGAGAGGGAGATGAGAATAAGAATATAGATAAAAAGGTCATTTCCCAACTTCATCCCTTATCTCCTCCAGAGCTTGAAGAGCTTTATCTCTATCCTCCTCTGCCATTTGATGCATGCTGTATCGCGCAACTTCAAATAATTCTGTGAGGGTATTCACTGGTTTTGGAGATATCCTAAGTTGCTCAACTGCAAAATCCTGAAATTCTCGAGGTGTATAATATTTTTTATCCTCTACCCCCTGACTTCTCATCAATTTTTCCATCTCAAGATATGCCGATAGAATGGCACCCCGTACATCCTTTCCTATCTTTACCTGATAAATTGCCTCCTCCAAATACTCCTTCACAGATTTTTTTATGGTGGGTGTTTCTTTCTCCACCCTATATGTTTTCCAGATAACAAGGATTGTTATGGCAAAAATTATGGCCATAGAAAGCATTATCCAGAGATTATTTCCCTGGTAAATAATTTGCGACGTTTTACTTCCACTATCTTCTATCCCTCCCGCTGAGGGTGTTAAATTCACCCTATTTCCCAGCCATAAGGTTGCCCCTATCAGGAGAAAACCTAAAATTAGAGATACTAGGGATTGAATCGCCTCTCTCAGTATTTTTTTCCTGTAAACAAGCAGACCCATAATGCTCAGTGCAATTATACCCCAAACTATAGCCTCCAACACATACAAAAATGCAGATGAGCCACCAGGAGGGGGCTGAGTTACCCCTCCAGGAGTCTGCTTAATAGTAATTATGAGGTTTGAGGAAATTTTGATGGTGGGAATTGTGAGTCCCAGTGAGATTGTGAGCCAAATAAGTAGAAGGCCAATGATCACTCTATGGTTAATTCTCATCCCTCTGGATATTCCATTCTCTAATTTAAAAATTATTATCTTGAGATGAACAATCAAAAATTTTTGCAAAATATTTTTCTGGATGTGGGGAATTGAGATTGTATGGAAAATGAAGAGCTCAGGAAAAATATCAATTCTCTACCATCTCGTGGTATATATGCTCTGCTTATATGGAGCGAGGAAAAAGATTTACCGGTAGGTTCGCTGGGTACTATTCATTTTCGCGAAGGATACTATGTGTATATAGGTTCGGCTCAAAAAAATCTGAGAAAGAGGATGGAGAGGCATTTGAAAAAGAAAAAGAAGATGAGATGGCATATTGATTATTTTCTCCTTCATGCCAAGCTGAGAGATATTATAGCTGCAGAGCTACCAAAAATATGGGAGGAGAGAATTGCATTGATTCTGGCGGAAAAATATTCCTATGTGGAAAAATTTGGAGCAGGTGATTCCTCTGCCCCATCCCATCTTTTCTTCTCTCCCAACCTAGATATCTGGGAATTTGTAAGGGAGTTGCTGAAATGCTTTGCTACACAAATCAGATAATGAGAGGGTATAGATATGGTAAGTGGGAAGTGAGGGAGAAGGAAGAATCTTTTGATGGAGAAGAAAGATTCTACAAACCATCTTTTGGTATAGCCAGTTTTTCTGCTCCAATCTTCATCTTTCTGTTCAATAACCGCTTTTCTTCTATCAGGAAAGCTTCTTGGTAGAGTAGATGCATTGCTACGCACTTTGATAAGTGGTTTAATACCCTCATGAGCAATCAGATTGAAATTGATGCGAGAACCGCAGGCAGAATCCCTGATTATATTTTCCCATATTTCTCTTTTCTAAAAGGCTTTTCCAGGCTGGTTTGTGCGAGAAAAGAAGAATTAAATAGGGTACAACGATTTTGGGACTATGAAATTCATTCTCTATTTTGGGCATGTGAACATAGATATAATACTGAGAGTTACCAAACTTCCTGGAATAGGAGAGAGCACTGAAGTAATAGAGGTAAAAGAAAGAATCGGTGGTACTGCCTACAATGCCTATAAAAGCTTGAAAGCTTTGAATGTTCCAACAGACATTTTTACGGTAGTTGGTGAGGATTTTACTGAAACACTTGAGGGACATATAATTAGAGGAGAGAAGACTCCCAGATGCTGGATAGCTAACGATGGAATAGAGCAAATGGCTTTCGTATATCAAGGGATTTGGAAACATTCGGATAAATTGAGATTTGATTTATCGAATCTGGAGAAATATCACTATATTCACTTCTCCACAGGTAACCCTCGTTTTTATATTTCAATAGCGCGTGAAGCCAGAAAACTGGGAAAAGAGATAGCATTTGACCCTTCACAGGAGATTCACTATATATATGATGCCTCTCTCTTCAAAGAACTCCTTTCCCTCTCTTCCATGTTCTTCTGTAACGAGAAGGAATATGAGAAGGCTCAGCAACTTGCCTTTGATATTTTGAAGGAAAAAATAATAATAAGAACAGAAGGAGAGAAGGGGGCATCACTTTACTTACCTTACAAAGGATGGATGCATTTTCCCGCCTATCCATCTAAGGTGGTAGATACTACTGGAGCCGGCGATTCTTTCAGAGCCGGATTTTATGCCGCGCTGTATAGAGGATATGCAATGGAAGATGCTGTAAAATACGGAAATCTAGTGGCTTCGAAGGTTGTGAGTAGTGAGAATACCTACTACCAGGGCAGGTGGGAGGATTTAAGCTAATCTTTCAGGGCAG
>JAGHBQ010000180.1 GCA_021160945.1 Thermoplasmata archaeon | reverse complement strand
TTTGAGGGAGTACTTTAAGATGCTCTCAAAGGAAGATGTTGAAAAACTCAAAGATTTTGTGAAAAACGCTAAGAAAAGGTGGATATGGGTAGATATGACTACCACAGATGGCCCTACAAAATTGGAGAGAGATTTTAAAGCTCTTTTCAAAGGAGAAGCTCTTCATCACTGGTCACCCACATTACCGGAAGGTTATCTCGAAATTCATTATCACAAAGGCATTGTGATTCACTGGATTATCGGAGAAAAGAACTCTTTACTCAAAATCCAAGAGATGGATTATGTGGATTTTGATGAAATAGACAACGCCCTCTCATCCACAATAATTCAAAATAGTGTAATTCGCCTCTTTTCTGAGAAATTCTGATTCAAAGTCGAACAGTGTATTCTATCCTATCTTCTTTCACCGTTTTCTGAATATCTCTTACTCCACCATGTTTTTCAAAAAGATATGTCATAATACCATTTATGAAGGGTATCAACTCCTTGGGCAACTTGGAAATAATTAACCAGTAGATCCTCTTGCTGATAGTTCTGTATCCTGTATGAAATATGGGTAAATATTTTCTCATGTTAAGCACTATAAGCTGCACACATGTTTTTGGGGGCAATCTGCCCAGTAAACCCCTAAAATTCACATTCATCCTCTCTCCAAAATAACGACCAAAATCCTCCATTTGCTCTTCTCCGAGAACTCTAGAGGCAGCTTTCAGCGCCCTGGCTAAATAATATCCAGGATACTTTCCTTTCGGATTTATCTCTGACTCTTTTGTAAATATAACACTCCTCTCATTAACAAAGTCAAAAAATTTTTTGAGCCCTTCGACACCCTTCTTCTTCGATACATACTCGATAACAATTCTTATGGAGATGCCCCAAGCCATTCAAATCACCCATGTGAGCTATATCTGACTAATGTGGATGCCTGTATTTAAATTTTTTCTAATTTTTGGAATGTAATCCGATCTCCTCTCCCATTTCCAATCCGAATCTTTCCGGTGTGGTGTGTTTAAGATAGAGAGCTCCTGGGAGTGCAACAATTATTCCTCCAAGAAGGTCAAAGAAAAGGTCAAGCATTGTGTCTGTATTATTCAACTGGTTATGAGTCCCAAAAAGCAAATCAGAGGTAAATTCAAAGAATTCCCATATAACTCCCATAGCTAAGGAGAAAATTATGATGAAAAATATGAGAAGGGGCATGTTGAATTTTATCTCAGGACTATAAGCATCTATTATGGCCATCACTATGAATGCGAGCAGGGATACCACTGCAGTACTCAAAAAATGTGTGATGTGGTCCCACCATGGAATGTTGTGATAAGCATCCAAGGCACCACCTCCAGAATGGAGAAATAGAGCAAGAACAATTAAAAGTTCTAATTCTATGGGAAGATGAATTTTCCATCTTCTTTTAAGAAGTGTTGGTAGGAAGCATACGATGAGTGAAAGAAGGCACCCGAGGGCCCATATATACTCTCTCCTATGAATACTCCAGAAGAAGAGAGCAAATAGGGAGAATTTCAGAAAATAAGAGATTATGTGACCATAAAACTTCATATTGATATTCATATTGAGTATGTATGCACTCTATAGATATTAGCTTATCGCTGGGAAAGAATTTTAAATTTGAGAATATTATTTTCCATCATGGCTCTTGGCATTGATGTTGGCGGCACCAAAATTCTAGGGATAAAGTACATTGATGGAAAAATTCTGAGAGAATGGAATTTCAAAACGGTTGATGGAGAGGTAAAATGTATCTTGCAAAAAATAATGAAGGAATCTGGAGAAGAGGTTATAGGCATAGGTGCACCTTGCTACATAAGAGATGGAGTATGCATAAAAGCACCTCATATTAGAGAGCTTACAGGCAAAAAATTGGATGAAATTGGCAATGCAAAATTTATGAATGACTGCACAGCCATGGCGTATGGAGAATATCATTTAAGGGGAGAGAAACATGATCCCCTTCTTCTTATAGCGCTGGGAACTGGAGTGGGTTCAGGATTGATAATTCAAGGAAAACCATATATTGGAAAGGGTAGCGCGATGGAAATTGGACATATCAAAATTTATTCAGATAGAAGATGTGAATGTGGAAAAATAGGATGCTTTGAAACCATAACTGGAGGAAAATATTTGAACACTGAAAAAATGTATATGAGAGTAAGGGAAGGGGATGAGAAAGCACTGAAGTTCTTTGAAAATTATGGAAAAATTTTAGCTAGGGGAATAGCTCCAGCAATCCAGCTTCTGGACCCGGAAATTGTTGTGATTGGAGGAAGCATATCTCAGGCATACGATTATTTCATGCCCCCTCTTATTGAAGAACTGGAAAAACTTCTAAGCTACATAACTCCTGATGACATAATTTTTGAGAGAGCAAAATCTCCCAAAAGTGGAGCCATAGGAGCAGCACTTATTGCCGAGAGAGATTTACTCTAATTTCAATTTTATTTTGTCCTCAGAAGTGTGCTTGGAAAGTAGAATAACGCGGCTGTCCTCTCTCTCTGTGATAAAATTATATCCGGTTTCCTGAGAGAGCTTATTGGCAAATCTCCTTACTTCTTCGTGTGAAGGCATGTTCTCTATGCTCAATCTCTCCCTAGAATAGCCCACGAATACATAAGCTTTGGGCTCTATAAAATCTGGCTCTGCAAGCATATCCAGTTTTGCGTAATCTTTTTCGTAACCTTCCATATTCCATCCCCTTACTAGGGTGTGGCGTATCACTTTTCTTGTATCAAGAGAAGGAAGTAATTCAAGAGTTCTCTTTAATCTTTCCCATCCATTCTTAATCAGGGGGACCAAGAGTTTTTTATAAATATCCTCATGTGGTGCTGCAACAGTCACATATAATTGAGTTGGTAGGGGTTCCAGATTTTTGAGAATTTCAGGCATGGTTCCATTGGTAACAAGAAATGTGGTAAATCCACGCTTATGAAACTCCTCAATCAACTCCCCAAGTCTGCGATAGAGGGTTGGTT
>JAGHBQ010000092.1 GCA_021160945.1 Thermoplasmata archaeon | reverse complement strand
CGCTTCACCAGCTTATCATTGTACTCCGCCCAGTTTAACATGTCCACGTTATCTTTACTGGGGGTAAAGCACCTTTTCTAAAGGCCCTTTTCATGTTTTCCTTCTCCTCAATTGTGCGACAAAGCATAGCGAATAGGAAAAAACTTAATAAAATCGTTGTATTATAGAATGGAATAATGAAATGTGAAGGAGATAAACTTTAAATAGTGGTTGCCTATGTAGGCCACGCTCACATGGGCCTGTAGCTCAGCTTGGTAGAGCACCTGGCTTTTAACCAGGTGGTCCGGGGTTCGATTCCCCGCAGGCCCGTAAAGAATGAGGTGATGAAAAAATGGGAAAGTTTAACGTGCTCGAGCACGAATTAGTTCCAGAACATTACTTGGTATCAGAAGAGGAGGAGGAGAGCATTTTGAAGGAGCTTGGAGTAAAGAAAGAACAGCTACCCAAAATAAAGAAAAGTGATGCTGTTCTCAGAGTTTTAGAAAGAAAGTATGGACACATACCAATTGGAAGTTTAATAAAAATTGTGAGGAAAAGCCCCACGGCGGGGAAAATAGTAGTGTATAGAATAGTGGTTAGAGATTAAAAGGTGAGCGTATGGAAACAATAGTGGATGTATTATTTAAGAAAAGCGTTGTGAATCATCACATAGCCTCTTACAACGATCTTATTCCCACCCCTGATAATCCCAACAGCATTATGCAGGAAATTGTGGATACAACAAAGATAACAGATGAGGACCCCCCTGGGATAATGACTTTGGATCGAACCAAGACGGGGGGGAAGGTAATAAAAATAAGATTTGGAAGGCTGAATGAGGAAGGGATGATTGGCGAACCTACCATAAAGATTGGAAAACCCGAGGTAAAGGAGGCCACGGGAGCAACGGTGCAAATAACCCCTATGGAAGCAAGACTTAGAGATATGAGCTATATGGCACCCCTTTATCTCACTTTAACAGTTATAGAGTGTGAGGACGGTAGCTGCATAGAGAAGGAGCCTGAAACGGTGAAAATAGGTGATTTTCCAGTAATGGTAAAATCAAAGATCTGTACTCTTTATGAGGACAATATAGATGATTACTTAGATAGCATTTCCAAGGACAAGGAGATACTGAACTGGCCTTATAGACAGAAGCTGGAGTATGTTGGGGAGGATCCTGATGATCCGGGAGGATATTTCATAATTGGTGGTAGTGAGAGAGTTCTAGTCTCGTTGGAGGATCTTGCACCCAACAGGGTTTTGGTGGAGAAAAATGAGAGATACAACGCCGTGATTGAAACTGCCAAGGTTTTCTCTCAACGCCGTGGATATAGAGCACTTACCATGATGGAGAAAAAGAATGATGGAATAATCGTTGTTTCGGTTCCTGCAGTGGCGGGGACCATATCTCTGGTAATTCTTATGAAGGCCCTTGGTCTGGAGAGAGATGAGGATATCTATCGTGCCATTGTGAGTCATGAGAGGATGAGTGTCATAACTCTTGCAAATATTGAAGAAGTTGAGAATCCAAAACTGTATCCTCCCAATGGTATAAGAACGCAGAAGGATGCTATTGAATATCTTGAAAAGAGATTCGCCGCAGGTCAGGCTAAGGAATACAGGGAGAAGAAAATCTCTCAGATTCTCGATTCCTCACTTCTCCCACATCTTGGCACTGAGAAAAAGGATAGAATTAAAAAGGCTTACTACCTTGGAAGAATGGCTCGCAGAATACTTGAGCTTCATCTTGGATTGAGAAAAGAGGATGATAAGGATCATCTTGCAAACAAGAGACTCAAGCTTTCAGGAGATCTTCTTGAAGAGCTTTTCAGAACAGCATTTGAAGCTCTTTTAAAAGATCTCAAATATCAATTGGAAAGAACATACAATCGGAAGAGAGGTATAAGAATAAAAGCAGCTATCAGACAGGATGTTTTGACTCAGAAGATAATGCATGCCATGAGCACTGGCAACTGGGTTGGTGGAAGAACGGGAGTTTCGCAGCTTCTGGATCGAACATCTCATATGAGCACTCTCAGCCATCTGAGAAGGGTAATATCACCTCTTACAAGATCTCAGCCCCATTTTGAGGCAAGAGACTTGCATCCGACCCAGTGGGGACGCCTATGTCCCAACGAAACCCCTGAAGGGCAGAATTGTGGGCTTGTGAAAAATGCAGCTCTTATAATAGATGTATCTGAAGGCTATCCCGAAGAGGAAGCTCTCAAGATTCTTCACCAACTTGGTGTGAAGGAGATGGAATATGAAACAGGAGATATGTCCAGAGTTTATCTCAATGGAAATCTTGTTGGATATCATCCCAATGGTGAAGAACTTACTGCTGAGATAAGAAAGAGGCGTAGGATTGGTTTGATATCACATCAGGTAAATGTGAGATATGATGATATAACAAATGAAGTTATGGTCAACTGTGACAAGGGAAGGATAAGGAGACCTCTTCTTGTGGTGGAAAATGGAAAGGTAAAATACACAAGTAAGCACAGGGAGCTCTTAAGAAGGGGCAAGATAGATATAGATGACCTGATAAAAGAGGGAATTGTTGAATGGATAGATGCTGAGGAGGAGGAGAATGCATATATTGCAGTATATGCTTATGATGTTCCGGAAAGATGTCCCGGGTGCAATACACCTCTAGGTAGAAGTGATGTACTATGGCTCAATCCCGGAGAGGATGGGAATATAAAGCTCAAATGCAAGCACTGTGGAGCACAATTTGAGGTGAATAGCAAACTCACAAACGAGCATACGCATCTTGAGATAGATCCTCTCCTTATTCTTGGAGCTGTTGCAGGCTGTATACCCTATCCCCATCATAATTCATCTCCACGTATTACAATGGGCGCTGCTATGATGAAGCAATCTCTTGGACTTCCTGCTGCCAACTACAGAAGGAGACCTGACACTAGGGGACATCTTCTCCATTATCCTCAAGCTCCAATAGTAAAGACAAAGACAATGGAATTCGTGAACTACATGCGTAGACCTGCCGGACAGAATGCGGTGGTTGCAATTCTCTCCTATCATGGTTACAACATGCAGGATGCCATTGTTATGAACAAAGCTTCCGTGGAAAGGGGATTTGGAAGAAGCACATTCTTCAGAACATACAAGAGTGAAGAACGCCGCTATCCCGGCGGTCAGGAAGATAGATTCGAAATTCCAAGTCCTGATGTTCGAGGTGCTATGACTGAGGATCGCTATAAGCTCCTGGATGAGGATGGTTTGATTTCTCCGGAAGTTTATGTGAAAGGGGGCGAGGTACTCATAGGCAAAACATCACCTCCAAGATTTCTTGAAGAAGAAACAGAGCTATTAGGACCGCAGAAGAGAAGAGAAAGTAGTGTTACCATGCGTCCTGAGGAGGAGGGGTGGGTCGATTCCGTTTTGCTAACTGTGAGCGAAAATAACTCCCGCTTGGTCAAGGTAAAGGTTCGAGACCAGCGCATTCCTGAACTTGGAGATAAATTTGCATCGCGCCATGGCCAGAAGGGTGTTGTGGGTGCAATAATACCTCAAGAGGATATGCCCTTCACAGAAGATGGTATAATTCCGGATCTAATAATCAATCCCCACGCAATACCTTCGAGAATGACTGTGGGACACATCCTTGAAATGATTGGAGGTAAGGTTGGTGCTCTTGAAGGAAGATTTGTGGACGGTACTATCTTCAGCGGAGAACCGGAGAAGGCTCTCAGAGAGGCTCTGGTAAAGAATGGATTCAAGTATAACGGCAAAGAGGTTATGTATGATGGTATCACTGGAAGAAAAATAGAGGCGGATATATTCATAGGAGTAATTTATTACCAGAAGCTGCATCACATGGTGGCTGGTAAGTTCCACGTGCGTTCCCGTGGTCCTGTTCAAATACTAACAAGGCAACCCACCGAGGGGAGAAGTAGGCTTGGAGGTTTGAGGTTTGGAGAAATGGAGAGAGATACCCTTATAGGCCACGGGGCGGCAATGGTGATAAAAGATCGACTCTTGGACAATTCCGATGGCACTGTACTATACGTTTGTGGGAACCCAGATTGTGGCCACATTGCCATATTTGACAGAAAACGTGGAATTCTTCGCTGTCCAGTATGTGGTAATACCACAAATATTTACCCCATAGAGACAAGTTACGCATTCAAGCTTATGCGGGATGAGCTCGCCTCTCTTGGTGTGATCATGCGTTTGAGGGTAGGTGAGATGAGATGATGAAAAGGGCATTTGGTTTGACTAAAAGAATTAACTCAATTAAATTTTCTCTTCTCTCCCCAGAGGAGATAAGAAAGATGAGTGCAGTTAAGATTATAACCGCAGATACCTATGATGATGATGGCTTTCCTATAGAAAAGGGTTTGATGGACCTTCACATGGGTGTTATTGAACCCGGATTGAGATGTAAAACTTGTGGAGGTAAGGTGGATGAGTGCCCGGGTCATTTTGGCCACATAGAGCTGGCAATGCCCGTCATACATGTTGGTTTTGTAAAGAATATCAAGAACTATTTAGACGCCACATGCAGAGAGTGTGGCAGAATCAAACTGAAGGATGATGAGATTGAGATTTACAAACAGAAACTGGAGGAAGCAAGGAAGATGGGAGCATCCCCCATTCAACTCTTGCTGATAAACAAGAAGATAATAGATGAAGCGTCCTCCCGTCCTATATGCCCCCATTGCGGGGCGGAGCAGAAAAAAATCACATTGGATAAACCTACGACATTCAGGGAGGAGGGAAGAAAACTCACCCCCAAAGAAATTAGAGAGAGGCTTGAAAAGATACCTGACCATGACCTTCCACTTTTAGGCATAAACCCTGAGACTGCAAGACCGGAATGGATGGTTCTTACAGTTTTGCCTGTTCCTCCTGTGAATGTTCGCCCCACAATCACTCTTGAAACAGGAGAGAGGAGTGAAGATGACTTAACCCATAAGCTTGTGGACATTATAAGAATCAATCAGAGGCTGAGAGAGAACCGAGATAGCGGCGCTCCACAGCTTATAATTGTAGATCTGTGGGAGCTTCTTCAGTATCATGTGACCACTTACTTTGATAATCAGACCTCGGGTATACCTCCTGCCAGACACCGTAGCGGAAGACCTTTAAAAACTCTCGTCCAAAGGTTGAAGGGCAAGGAGGGAAGATTTAGATCGAATTTGTCGGGTAAAAGAGTTAATTTTTCCTCAAGAACTGTAATATCTCCTGAGCCGTTCTTATCAATAAATGAAGTTGGTGTGCCAGAGGCAGCGGCCAGAGAACTGACTGTGCCCATAGCGGTTACTGAACATAATATTGAGAAGATGAGAGAGATAATACGTCGTGGTCCAAATCCAAAGGGAGATAAATATTTACCTGGAGCAAACTATGTAATAAGAGCAGATGGACGCAGAATAAAGATAACAGAAAGAAATGCGGAGGAGGTGGCCAAGAAAATTGAAGTTGGATGGATCGTTGAGAGACATCTCACCAATGGTGATATAGTTCTTTTCAACAGACAGCCCTCCTTACACAGGATGAGCATGATGGGCCACCTTGTTCGTGTTCTCCCAGATCGCACTTTCAGGTTCAATCTTGCGGTATGTCCACCTTACAATGCTGATTTTGATGGAGATGAAATGAATCTCCATGTTCTTCAGAGTGAAGAAGCCAGAGCAGAGGCAAAGATTCTTATGCTTGTTCAGGAGCATATTCTATCTCCGAGATTTGGAGGGCCAATTATTGGAGGGCTCCATGACCATATCACCGCAATGTTTCTTCTTACATACCAGAATCCAAAGTTTACCAAAGAGGAAGCTCTGCACATACTTTCGTATATTGATTACGAGAATTTACCTGAACCTCATAGAGATGAGGAGGGCAGGGAGTTCTATTATGGTAAGGATCTTTTCTCCCTTATACTTCCAAAGAATCTTAATATGGAGTTCAAGTCGAAAATATGCGATCCAACGGTATGCAACCATAAATGCTTATATGAGAAATGTCCCATAGATGCCTATGTGATAATTCGTGATGGAAAGCTATTGGCTGGAACTATTGACGAGAATGCAATAGGCTCTATGAAAGGTAAGCTTCTTGACAGAATTGCAAAAATGGGGAGTGATACTGCACGCAAATTTATAGATGATCTCACTCGACTTGCCATAGGTGTTATCTCCTATCGTGGCTTCACCTCGGGAATAGATGATGAAGATATACCTGAGGAGGCTCTCATTCAGATACATGAAGTGATCAAGGAATCAGTAAAGAAAACTGATGAGCTTATCGAGCTTTACAAAGAAGGCTTGTTACAGCCAGCCCCTGGTAGAAGCATAGAGGAAACCTTAGAAATGGAGATAATGCGTGTGCTTGCCCATGCCAGAGATGAAGCAGGTAAGATTGCCAGTAGACATCTTGGTTTAGAGAATTCCTCTGTGATAATGGCAAGAAGTGGTGCTAGAGCCTCCATGCTCAACCTATCTCAGATGGCCGGTTCCATAGGACAACAATCGGTGAGAGGACAGAGATTACATCGCGGTTACCAAGATCGTACTTTACCCCATTTCAAGCGTGGAGATTTAGGTGCAAAAGCTAGGGGATTTGTGGAATCATCCTACAAAAAAGGTCTTACCCCAACAGAATACTTTTTCCATTCAATGGGAGGACGTGAAGGACTGGTGGATACTGCGGTAAGAACTTCGAGGAGTGGCTACATGCAACGTCGTTTGATCAACGCTCTGGAGGACCTAAAGGTTGATGAGAGCAGAAAAGTTGTGGATACTGCAGGCAGTGTTATTCAATTCCTATATGGAGAAGATGGAGTTGATCCAACAAGATCAAGTGGCGGAGAGAACATCGATATGGAAGAAGTTCTAACCGATGTGTTTGGAGAGAAATATCTTCTCAGGAGGAGGAGGTAAAATGAGCGAACTTTCAATCATCTGGAAGGACAAAATAGAAAATGTTGACAGGCTTCGAATGAACGCTCCTGTATATTATGCTGTTGATTTTGAGATAAAGAGAGAGCTAAAGATGCCTGTATACGGTTATATTACCCTCAAAGGATCTGAGGCAAATTATAGAGTGAAGATAACAGAGATAAGGAATTATGAATCCATCCCAGGGATATTGAAGAGAACAACCAAGAAACTCAAAACACTGTTAAAAATAGAAGAGGTTCAAGATATTGCTGCCATACCACTCTCTGAGTTTAAGAAGGAGGATGGTAGCTATCTCAAGAGAGTAACAAAGTTCTCATATGGCATAAGGGGAGAAGAAAAGGAAATTGTACTAAAGAAGTTCAGGGATCTGAGTCAAGAGGAGAAGAAGATATATGAGGATGTGAAGAAGAAATACGATGTCTCATTACCATTTTCTATCGTAGAAAAGATAGTTAAGATTCAGAAAGATTTTTCTCTGGAGAAAAAAGAGTTGGAGAGGGTCATAGAGAAAGTCGTTGAAAAATACAAGAAGAGACTTGTGGATCCTTATGAAGCTGTTGGTATAGTTGCAGCTCAAAGTATTGGAGAACCAGGCACTCAGATGACTCTTAGGACCTTTCACTACGCTGGTGTGGCTGAGATGAATGTTACTTTGGGACTGCCGAGATTGATAGAGATAGTGGATGCCAGAAGTCAGCCATCAACCCCCACTATGGAGATATATCTTAAGGAAGACATAAGAGAGGATGAAGAGAAAGTTAAAAATGTGGCCAAAAAGATAGAGAACACAACTATAATAGATGTTGCGGATGTAATCACAAGTGTAGCAGATATGTCTCTCACCATCGTTCCGGATCCCAAGAAGATGGAAGGTAGAGGGGTAAAGATAGAGGACATTGTGGAATCTCTATCAAAGCTCAAAACCTATAAGCTCAAGGTGGAAATGGAAGAAGAACGAATAAAAGTGAGATTACCTGAGCCATCTTACAAAAAGCTCTATCTTCTGGCAGAGAGCATAAAAACTTTAACCCTCAGAGGTATTAAGGGTATCAGCAGGGCCATAGTGAGAAAGAGCAGAGACGGAAGTGAGTGGGTGATATACACTCAGGGTTCAAACCTTGCCGAAGTGCTGGATATTGATGAGGTGGATGGTAAAAGAACCAGGACAAACAATATCATAGAGATAGCAGAGGTTCTTGGAATAGAGGCTGCACGAAACGCCATAATTGAGGAGGCAGTAAATACCTTAGAGCAACAGGGTCTAAATGTGGATATCCGACACATAATGTTGGTAGCTGACACAATGACATACAATGGTGTGGTGGAGGCAATAGGACGCCACGGAATTGCCGGAGAGAAGGAAAGCGTGCTTGCCAGAGCCGCCTTTGAAATCACTTCCAAACATCTCCTTACCGCAGGAGTGTTGGGTGAAGAGGATCATCTTAGGGGCGTAGCTGAAAACATAATTGTTGGTCAGCCTGTTACCTTAGGCACAGGTGCCGTAACTTTAATATATAAGGGAAATAAGAGGTGATGATATATGGAGAAAGATGCGCTTGCAAAAGAGCTCAAAAGGATATTATCCTCAGGAAAAGTTTATTTCGGAGTGAAGCAGGCTAAGAAAGCTCTGGAAAGAAAAGAGGCAAAATTGGTAATATATGCAAATAACTGCCCAGAAAAAAGTGAGATTGAGAAATGGAAGATACCAAAGCTCGCCTTTGAAGGGGACAGTGTGGAACTGGGAGCCTACTGTGGAAAACCATTTAGCGTTTCTGTTCTCACAGTTGTGGATGAAGGAGAAAGCAAAATCCTTAAAATGGTGAAATAGAGATGAACATCAAGCTGGATGCACAGACTCTTCGATACATATCCATATTTGAAGCTGCCACTAATGCTGATGTCAAAGATTGTTTGGAGCGGGGGAACCTTTTGGTTTTCATAGTTTATCCTAGGAATTTGAAGAAGGCCATAGCCCATGGAGGAGAGAAAATTCAGAGAGTACGAAACATTCTGAGAAAAAATGTTATGGTCATTGAGTACTCTCCAGATATAGTTGCATTCACAAGGAATGTGTTTCATCGCTATAAGATTCGGAATGTAAAAGTCGAGAGAGTAGACAGTGAATTTAGCATAGTCGTGCAGGTGGATCCTAGGGATAAGGCGAGGGCCATAGGAAGAAACGGAGAGAATCTGAAGCTTGCCAGAGAAATCATTGGAAGGCATTTCCCTCTTAAAAATTTAGTAATTAGCTGAGAAGCTTGAGAGCGTCATTTATTATTTTTCCATGATCAAAAGCCAGGGGAGGCAGAGAGCTCAAAGAGAACATCCTTGCCTCTGAGACATCATCGCCACCTTTTATCTTATCCGATTTTCTCTTTAATAGAAATGCCACTGTAATTGTGTGCCCTCTAGGATCTCTTTGGGGATCAGAGTATACTCCCACAAGTCTTATTGGCTCAACATTCAGGGAAGTTTCTTCCTTCATCTCTCTTACTATGGCCTCTTCCACTCTTTCTCCATACTCAACAAATCCTCCGGGCAGTGCATAATAACCTTTGAATGGTTCTTTTTTTCTCTTTACAAGCAGAATTTTCTCTCCTTCGATTAAAATTCCATCCACAGTAATGGCTGGTCTTTTATAAGGATGCTTTATTATATACTGAAAAAGCCCACTGTATTTCTCAAATTCCTCTAAAATATATTTTCCCGCAGAGGTAAGACATGTTTTGCCTCCGCCTTTCCCACCTCGAGTTGAAGTTATAAGTTTCTCCCCTAAATTATTCTCTATTTCCCTGAGCTTCCCCCAAGCATGACGATAAGACATGCCCAGATTCCTGGCAGCTTCATTAATACTACCTGTTTTTTCAATTTCCTTGAGAAGCATATAGGCTCCTTCACCAAAAGCATAGCCTTTATCATTCTCAAACCATATTTTATATCTAATTTTCATAGTTGAAGAATGCACTAAAAAAATATCAACTTTATGATGAAAAAGTCCCGGCTCCCGGATTCGAACCGGGGACCTGCGGATCTCTGCTGAGCGGCGAGTGTGCCTTTTCCAGGCACATTCCAACTACAGTCCGCCGCTCTAGCCAGACTGAGCTAAGCCGGGTCCATTAGGGAGAATTAATATTTGATATATAAGCATTATGAAGGAAGAAGATGCTCTAACGATACACTCGCAAAATAAATAAGGTGGGAATGCATAGGGTATGTATGATAAGATTATTTAGAATTGACGGTATAGAGGCAAAAAGATTCATTGAGCCCGAGAATGCCCCCCATGAGATAAGAATAGACAATAATAGTACGATACTATCCATATCTTACCAGGATGAGAAGAAGGTGAAAATATCATTTAAATTCACCATCACATATTCAGGGATAGGAATGATAGCTCTTGACGGAATGTTGATTTATGAAGGCAACGCAAGAGAGATTGCTGAAGAGTGGAAAAAGAAACACAGAATGCCCGATAAAGTGGCTCAGGAAGTTCATGCCACAATTATCAATAACTGTATAATTGAGGCAGTGTGGATAGCAAAGGAAGTCAGGCTTCCTCCTCCAATACCCCCACCAGCTCAATTTATGCAGCAGAAAATAAGCAAAAAGAGGGGCGATGTGGTAGGCTATGCCTGATCAGTATTCTCTCCATCTATATCCACATTTTGGGCATATATAAAATCT
>JAGHBQ010000192.1 GCA_021160945.1 Thermoplasmata archaeon | reverse complement strand
TTTCTCTTCAAATTCAACAGCTTCCCATTTTCCTCCTCTTTTTATCTGCACCACAGGATATGCTTTCTCCACCAGTATATCTCCACTCTCAGAATCTTTTATCACCGCATAATCTTTCTCTATCTTCACAATTATGTGGCCGTTGTCAAATGCTGTGCCCTTGAAATATCCCCAGTTCTCTTTCTTTTCTTTTAACTCTACACCAATAACTCCTTCAGCACTGCTAACCAGGAAGAGCATTATTATTCCTGTGATTATCAATCTTCTAAGTATATTCATCCCTAAATTTCCATGAAAATACATATATTTAAAGGTTTTTCTGGCCAGAAATTATAAGCCATGTTATGGATAAATAAGGATTTAATAGGAAAAGAGAAATATGTAGAGCTAACAGCTATTTATCTACTTTCAAAATCCGGGTTCTTCACGAATCTGCACAGAGATTTTCTTTTTGTTAATATGAGGCTACTCAACCAGCGAGGAAAAAGCTTATAAGTTGGGGTTCGTCGAGCTCAAGAAAGCGGATAAACATAGTCTCATAAACCTGGAGATTTGTTTTCTCAACATAATCAATAATGTACACCCGAAAAAAGATATATGGAGGAGAGTATTGCACTTCCATGAAAAATTCAATGCTCTCCTTAGACATTTACGCCTGGATCCAGGAAAATAGAGAGTGGATAGAAGAAGGATTTATAAAGAAGATATACCAGCTGGATGAAAACTCTTTTTTAATTAGAATCTACAAAGGTACAACAAGGACGCTTTACATAAATCTAGGGGGATGGATATATTTTGATGATAGAGAAACTCCACTTGAGCCCAGTATGTTTGTTATGTTCTTACGCAAGAGATTCGCAGGGAAAAGAATAAAGGAGTTCAATCAGATAGATTTTGACAGAGTAGTAAAAATTCGGATGGATAATGGATATGAATTAATCTTTGAGCTGTTTTCAGAGGGGAACGTTATTGTGGTTAAGGATGGAATAATAGAGAGGGCATATAAAGAAAGGGTATGGAGACATCGTGCTGTAATGCGAGGAGAGAGCTATGTCCCACCACCACAGAGATGCAATCCCATTGAAGATCTTGATAAATTATGTGAGGTGATTAATTCTTCAAAATACGATTTGGTGAGGACTTTGGCTTTAGAATTTAATCTGGGAAAATATGCGGAAGAGGTTTGCAAAAGGGCCGGGGTTGATAAGAATAAAAAGGATGTGATTGATGAAGAGTGCAAGAGATTGAAAGGAGCCATTTGCTCAATTTTCAATTTTCAGGGAGGCTATATTTATGATGATTTCTTCTCTCCCTTTCCTCTTCAGGAGAAAGAGGCAATTAAAGTTTTTGATAATTTCAATGATGCCCTTAAAGAGTATGAAAAAAAGAAAGTTGGAGAAAGTGATGAGATTAGAAAAATAAAGAGAAGAATAGAGGAACAGAAAAAACTACTGGATGAGTTCAGGCAGGAAGAGGAAAAAGCAAGAGAAATAGGAGATCTGATTTATGCACATTTTCAGGATATTGCTGATTTGCTTGAGAAGGCTAGGAAGGGTGAGATAGAATATGATAGAAAGAGAGAAAAAATTCAAATTTCTATTGAAGGTGTCGAGATAGAGTTGGATGTAGAGAAAAGTGTTGGTGAAAACGCATCTGAATACTATGAAAGGGCTAAGAAAATGAAGGATAAGATTAGAGGTGCATTGGAAGCAATAAAGAAAAGTGAGGCAGAGTTAGAGGAGATAAAGAAAAAGGAGAAGAAAAAAGAGAAGAAGAAAAAGTTAAGAAGAAAAAAATTCTGGTTTGAGAAGTATAGATGGTTTATAACTTCAGAAGGTATAATCGTAATAGCCGGGAGGGATGTCAAAACCAATGAAGAGGTAGTAAAAAAGCATCTGGGAGATAAGGATCTCTACATGCATGCTGATATTCATGGAGCACCTAGCGTAGTTATAAAATCTGAAGGTCGCAAAATAGGAGAGAAGAGTTTGGAGGAAGCGGCGCAGTTTGCAGTGAGTATGTCTAAGGCTTGGAACGCTGGATTTGGCAACCTTGCCGCCTACTGGGTGTATCCCTCGCAGGTAAGCAAGATGGGGGAGAGTGGGGAATATGTAGCCCGAGGAGCATGGGTTGTTCATGGAAAAAGGAATTATATTCATCATGTGCCGCTACAGCTTGCAATAGGTGAGGTGGAGTATCAGGGGGTAAAGATGGTAATGTGTGGTGCGGTGAATTCTGTGATGTCGAGAGCTTCTGAATATATAGTGATAGAGCCGGGAGATATTGATAAAAATGTTTTTGCTAAGAAAATCGCGAAGATTTTTGGAATTCCAGTGGAAGAAGCCCTTAAACTGCTGCCTCCAGGTGGTATAAGAATTATGGAGAAAAAAGGACTTAAGATTGATTAAAACGATAAATTTAAATACGAAAATCGTTATTATACTTGCGAAAGGTGATAAGAATGGAGGCACCTAAATGCAATCTTTTTGAAAGATGGAAACTTTTGGATAGAACTCTTCGTCCTGTGGATGATTTAGATTTGGCCATTTTATGTGCTCTGAGAGATAATGCGAGAATTTCGAATCTAGAGCTTGCCAAAATGTTGGGCGTAAGTGAGGCAACGGTTAGAAGAAGAATTAAAATCATGGAGGAGAAGGGCATAATTAGAGGTTACGCCGCCCTTGTGAATTGTTATGGTGTGGAGAACAGTGTAAAGGCATTTATATACCTTAAAGTGGACAGAAAACATATAGAAGAGATAGCAAAAACTCTTCTGAAGGAGAATAGATTGATTACACTCTACCGAATCCTGGGTGATTATGATCTCCTCTGTGAATGTCTGTTCCTGAGTATGCAGGAACTGCAGGATTTTGTAGATAAAAAACTGGGAATGGAGGGGATAATCTCTTCTGTAACCCATGTTGTGGCCAGTGCCTACAAACCCTGTGAATGGGTGGGCCTTTAATCTTTAATTTTCATTTTCAAATTTGCTGTATAATGGCCAATTTTTAACAACATGAATATCTAAACGAATTTCGTAAATTTATAACGATATTTTTCATTTTGAAACGAAAAACATATATGCTTGTATGAAATTCTCCCGCTGGTGATGGCATGTTACCATTCATAATCACAACACTGGATGCATTCGTGATATATCTTGTTCTTACTGCTGGAAGTGGAAAATTTCTATACTTCTGGTCACCAGAGGAATTTATAATGGGCATATTTCTCAGTGTAATCGTTGGCATAATTTCGCGTAATTATCTATGTAGATCTCGCAATTACCGGATGCTCAATCCTCTCAGATGGCTGAAATTTATAGTATATGGCTTTGGTCCTTTTTTCATAGCCATGGCTAAGGCTAATCTGGATGTGGCATACAGAGTTATCACAGGCAAAATAAGGCCTGGAATCGTGAAAATTGATCCCAAACTCAAAACGGATTTCGGAGTAACCTTTCTGGCGAATTCTATAACGCTCACTCCCGGAACTCTAAGCGTGGATGTTGACGAAGAACACAATTACCTTTATGTACATTGGATAAATGTAAAGAA
>JAGHBQ010000022.1 GCA_021160945.1 Thermoplasmata archaeon | reverse complement strand
GGATATACCCTTGTCTCAATTTCTATCTCTACACCCATATTGCATGTCTCCTCCTCATATCTTCCTCCGTTTGATTCAGCGCTCTCATAAGCTCTGCTATTAAAGAGTCTAAAAATATTACTGATGATATCTCAAATAGCGTTCCCAAGGGAGCAAGCTCTCTTCTTCCATTTTTCGGCTCTATTTTAAAAACCAGATGGGCATGCTTGGCAAGAGGTGAATCTTCATGGGAGGTTAGTGCTATAATCTTTGCCCCTATCTTTTTCGCTATGCTCTCCACGAGTAGAGTGGATTGAGTTCTACCAGTATTTGAAATGAGAATAACCAGATCTTGGGAATTTACAACCGGTGTTATTGTCTCACCTATAAAATATGCAACAAGTCCAAGCTGAACAAGTCTCATGGCGAAAAATTTACCTACGAGACCTGAACGACCTGAACCATAAACAAAAATTTGCCCTGACTCTTTTATCATCTTTACTGCCTTTTGAATATCTTCCTCCCTCACCTTATCCAAGGAAGCTTTTGCATTTTCAATAATGTAATTATATGCCTCCTTAAACATAGCTCTCACTTCCTCTTCATCAATTTACGAAGGAGAACCCTTTCCATTATTGTACGCATATATGCAGCATCATGTTCAAGAAGGGGCGAAGAGGATATGATCGTGATATTGTATTCATTATTCAGAATAACATGAGCAAGAGTTTCAAATTTCAAATCTCCTCTTTTTATAGGCGCTATCATCCTCTCATTTCCGTTTTCATAGAGAACGCCCGCAAAATGCACATAGTACTCATCCTTCCAAAAGGGAGCTATCTTATTAAATACCTCCTGAAAATCTTTCTGCTCTTTCAATCCCCCATTGGTTCTGGCGTGAAGATGAGCAAAGTTCACTATGGGCAAAACACCCTTCACCTTCTTACATAGCTGAATAATTTCCTCCAGTGAGCCAAATAAAACCTGTTTGCCAGAGACCTCGAATCCAAGTTTGGGTTTGAGCTTCAGCTCCTTATATCTCTTTTTTATATATTTCACATTATTCACGACATTTTTCATGGCCTCTGCCTTCGAAAGATTTCCATATAGACCTACATGGTTGACCACATATTTCCCACCAACTTCATTGGCCAGAATTCCACCCCAGATTATGTAATTTATGGAATTCTCCGTCAGTTCTCCATTGCTTACAAGATCCATATAGTAAGGTGTGTGAAAAGTTATCTGAACATCCAGCTCTCTGGCAAGCTCTTTCAGTATCCTCAATTCCACATAGCTGGATGCAAGGTTCCAGAATAGTTCCAGTACTATATCATCTTCTTCCAAGGGAGATTCTATCCCTATAGGTGTGTAATTACCCTCTTCATCCGGTCGAAGCACATCTATTATTAGTGCATTTTCAACCTCCCTTGGCTTCAATCCCACTTCATCCACCACATTTCTTTCCTGCACATTCACGCGGAGAAACTGAATTTCCATAGCATGCAAACCCAACCTATGAGTGTCCTCTATGGCATCCTTAAGAGTACGCCCTTTACACGAAAGAGGAATGCCGGCAAGACCAAAACGATACATCCTTAGCTATATCACATTGAAAGTAATAATCTTTTCGCACCATACCCAAATGGAAAATTAAAAATTACAAAAATTATTTAAAGGAATGTCTATTTACCATCGCAAGGTGAGTTCATATGGCAAGCAAAAGAGCAGAAAGAGCTGCTGCAAGAAGGATTCGTGATCGATGGCGCTCAAAGGTGTGGTACACGATAATTGCACCTGAAACATTCAGTTCCAAGGAGCTTGGAATGACCCCAGCCAACGAGCCTGATAAGGTTCTCGGAAGAATAGCGGAAGCTACTCTCTATGACTTGACTGGAAATTTCAAGAAGATGCATGTGAAACTCTATTTCAAGATAAACAGAATTCAGGGGACAAACGCATTCACCAGATTTATAGGTCATGATATGACCACTGATTACATTCGAAGAATGGTAAGAAGGAGAAGAAGCAGAATAGACTCCATATTCAATGTTCAAACCTCTGACGGTTACAGAATGAGAGTTAAAGTTATTGCAGTACCGGATAAAAGAATAAAAAGCTCAATAAAAAGCCAGATCAGAAAGGCAATAGCCAAATTTCTTACTGAAAAAGCTAGGGAGATGATATTTTCCGAGTATGTAAAATACATACTCATGGAAGATTCCAAAAGGGATCTTGTGCATATTCTTAAACCCATCTATCCCGTTAGGAGAATAGAGATAAGAAAATCCGAAGTGCTTCACTTCCCTGAGGAGAAGATAATAGAAATGCCGGAGAAAGAAAAAGAAATTATAGAAGAAGCCCCCGTGGAGGAAACAACCGAAGTTGAGCCTCAATCAGTGGAAGCTACTCCCGAATCTCAAAAATAATGGCCGGGGTGGCTCAGCCTGGTGGAGCGTCGGACTCATAGGGAAAAATTCTCCACCTCCAAGCCTGAGAAATCCGAAGGTCCCGGGTTCAAACCCCGGCCCCGGCACCTATTTTTAAAAATTCTCCAGCCCTTGTAAGATTTCTTCTTCTATTTCTCTCTCAAATTCTTTCATTTCCTCCAAAATACGGCGTATTCTCCTCGATATTAGATAATTTATGTATTCTTCCTCAAGATAAAGCGAAATACACTTTATCTCACTTTTTATAAGCCTACTCATCGTTCGTTATTTATCCCTCACAGTTATTTAAATCTTTCTTAAAAACTTACCACTGTTTGAAATCCCTGCTAATTAAATTTTTCCTGCAAATCCCTTTTGCAAACTCAAAATTTAAATCTCTTGCCACAATAAAGGGAATATGGATTCCAGAAAAATTATGGCTCTCATTACTTTCATTGTAGGTTTTACCCTGATACTCATAGGTGGACTTTACAACCCATATTCCACACCCGTTAGTCTGACACCGGGCAGTTATTCCGCATATATGTTTCATCTTAGGGAAAATCAAACCAAGATTTTCACAGTAGAATCTTTAGATGTTCTCACCGTGTATGTTGCGAATGAGAGTGGATATCAGAATGCCATGGATGAGGGAAATTTCTCATCCTGCTATTCCACATTTACGGGAAAATACATCTCCATAAAATTCACAGCACCCAAAGATGGGAAGTATTATGTAATAATAGCCAATTTCAACTCTGAGAGCAGTATTGAAGCAACATTTTCTTTTGGGAGCAAAGAGATGTGGTCTCTCATCATTCTCGGCTCTCTTACCTCGCTTCTCTCTATAGGAATACTGCTCCATAGCATGAAAAAGGATAGAGAAAGAATTAAACTCAATGCAAGATGCCCATACTGTGGAATGCCCATTAATTCATCCTGGAATTACTGTCCCTCCTGCCGCTATCCTCTGAGAGGTGATAAAAAATGAAAAAAATCTTCGTCTTTCTCATACTCTTTTTATTTCTAATTCCCAATTTCACGGGAGCACAGAATTATGAGGGGTGCACAAAACACACTTGGATTTTTGGAGCGGAAGAATATTCTCTTGAGATACACTTTGGAGAGGGAGGAATTGTAAGAGACGGAAATAATCTTCAGCTTTTCATCCCAAAATTGTGGTATTCTCATTATCAATCTCTTCCCGGAGGGTTCAGAATCGCTTCCAATTTTACCTATTTCCAGTATTTTGCCACAACAGAAGATCCATACCTCAGAGAGCTTGCTCTTATGCTACACAATATTTCCAAGGATAAAGGCTTTGATAACCTCACGGAGGCAAATTTCATACTCTCCTTTGTTCAGGAAGTTCCATATCTCGAGGATTATACAGCAACAGGTTTTCTGGATTACTACAAGTTTCCTCTGGAAACCTTAATGAAAGGAGGAGACTGTGAGGATAAATCAATCCTTCTTTATACCCTTCTCCATATTCTTGGCTACGATGCCATTCTTTTTGTCATGGAAGTTCATTATTTTGGTGTTCAGGGTCATGTAGCTGTTGGTTTGAACATAGAGAATGATGAGAGTCCATTTTCCCGTTTTCTGAAGGATTACTATACCTACAGAAATAAAAAATACCATTATATGGAATCCACAGGCGCAACTTCAGAAGTTCTTGGAATAGGGGGGTTCAAAACAATTCATTACTATGTGGGGATCTCTCCAGAAGAGGCAGGAATAGAGATAGAAAATCTAACAGCCGTGCCTGTAGGAAACTGGCATTATGAAGGGTATGAGCCTAGCTTGTTAGTGGAAGAAATAAACCCTCCAGGTGAGAATTTTTCATGGTATGTGCTCCTTCTCACTCTTTTTACCCTTATATTTGTACCTCTCTTTATCTCTGCCTGCCTTAGGGAGAAGAAACATTGTCCTAGATGCGGCTATCCACTCGAGAAAGATTATGAGTACTGTCCAAACTGTGGCTATTGGCTTGGATATTTTAAACCTCCACCATTTTTTTAAAGAAAGATTAAGTATCACCTCTTTATATTCCCACTATGCTTAAGGCAACAGTTATCGTGAGATACAAAGAGGGTGTTGACGACCCTGAGGGAAAGTCAATAAAGCACAGCCTGGAGTTGCTGAACTTTAAGGATATAAGCGAAGTTAAAGTCTCTAAATATTATGAGATATATCTGAAAAAAACTTTGGAGGAAGGGAAAAAAGAGATTGAGGAGATCATAAAAAAGCTTCTTGTAAATCCCGTGATTCATGATTATGAAGTGAGGGTTGAGGAAATATGAGGATGAGGAAAATATTTCCCAAGGTGTATGAGATAGAGATCCTTGACTCTACCGAAGAGGAACTTGTGGAGATGAGCGAAAGTATGGGTTTAGCCCTGAATCTGGATGAGATGAAAAAGCTCAAGAATTTCTTTATCTCCTTAGGTAGAAATCCCACAGATGTTGAAATTCATGCAATTGCGCAGGGATGGAGTGAACACTGCTCCTATAAATCCTCGAAGAAGGTGCTAAAAAAGTATATCTTTGGGATCCCATCAAAGCATGCTTTAATAGTTATGCAGGACGATGCGGGTGTAGTGGAATTTAATGAGAACTATGCCTATGTATTCAAGATTGAAAGTCATAACCATCCGAGCGCTGTAGAGCCTTACGGGGGGGCAGCCACAGGAGTTGGCGGGATAATAAGAGATGTCCTTAACATGGGGGCAAAGCCCATAGCTCTGGTTGATCCCCTTTTTTTCGGACCACCAGATTACCCTTACGAAAAACTGAATCCTGGTGTTAAACATCCGAGGTATCTTTTGAACGGTGTTGTTTCAGGGATCAGAGATTATGGAAACAGGGTTGGTATACCAACCATAGCAGGCATAACCTATTTTCATGAGGGATTTGTGAACAATATTCTTGTAAATGCCGGATGCCTTGGAATAGTCAAGAAGGATAAGATAGTAAGAAGTAAGGTGGATGAGCCTGGCCTCTACTTAGTGCTTGTGGGCGGAAAAACCGGGAGAGATGGAATCCATGGTGTGAACTTTGCCTCAAAAATTCTTGGAGAGAAAAGCGAGGAGGAGCGTCAGGCTGTTCAGCTGGGAAATCCCATTCTCAAAGAACCTCTAATTCATGTGGTTCTGGAAGCAAATGAGTCAGGCATAATAAAAGGAATGAAAGATTTAGGCGGCGGAGGTCTAGGCAGTGTGGTAGGTGAGATGTGCTATTCTGGAGGTATGAGTGCTGAGATACATCTTGACAAAGTACCTCTTAAGGAAGAGGGTATGACTCCCTGGGAGATCTGGGTGAGCGAATCTCAGGAGAGAATGCTTCTCGCTCTGAAAGAGAAAGATTTGAAAAAGTTGAAGGAAATCTGCGAGAAATGGGATGTGGAGATGAGCATTATTGGCAAAACAAAAGAAGGGGAGAATCTGGAGATATACTGGTACGGCAAAAAGGTTCTGGATCTACCACTGAAATTTGTAACCGCCGGGATTGAATATGATAGACCCTATAAGATTAAAAAGGTTGTTAAAATGCAGGAGATTCCACCAGAGCCCAATTATAGAAAGATTTTTCTCTCCCTCCTTTCCTCACCAAACATAGGGAGCAAGGAATGGATAATCAGACAGTATGACCATGAGGTTCAGGGAAGAACTGTGATAAAACCCCTCCAGGGCGTAGTGGGCTATGAATCCCATGGCGATGCTGCAGTAATAAAACCGTTGGAGGATTCTTGGAAGGGTTTAGCCATAACCACTGTTGCCAATCCGCAGATAGGAGAGATAGATGCATATCAGGGAGCTCTTCATACGGTGGACGAAGCGGTGAGAAATTTGGTAAGCGTGGGTGCACGGCCACACAGCTTCTCTGACTGTTTGAATTTTGGAAATCCTGAAAGGGAGGAAATAATGGGTGAGTTTATATATGCATGTAAAGGTCTTGGCGATGCTGCCAGATTCTTAGGAATACCCTATGTATCGGGAAATGTGAGTTTTTACAACGAAGCATTTGGAAAAAATATACCACCCACGCCTGTACTCATGGCTGTAGGAATAATTGAAGATATAAGAAAAGCGGTAACTTCAGATTTCAAAGAGGAGGGAAATCCAATTTATTTAGTGGGAGAAACATCCCAGGCCATGGGAGGAAGTGAATATTAT
>JAGHBQ010000102.1 GCA_021160945.1 Thermoplasmata archaeon | reverse complement strand
TACCAGAATTATGCTGGCTGTCATAATACCACTACTGCTCATAGGCAGTGGAGGTTATTATTTTGTTACACATCCCCCACATGCCCAGACTCTTGTGAAGGAACTTATTGCATTGTCTGCATTTTATGCAGGTAATTTAAACTTTCTGTATTGGGATGGGTGGGATCCCTATGTTCCCAACGCCACATACTTCTGCTACATATCAACGGAGAACAATGTGATATCTGATCATATTGTTGAAGGCACGAAATACTTTTTCGTGGAGAAGGATAGTTTTCTGAGTAGAATTGTGGAGGTGAGGTGATGAAAAGGATGTTGATATGTATAATCGACACATTTACAGTAGCTGCGGTGTTTGGAAAGCCAGAGCAAAATGAGAGGAGGTATGTAAGATGAGCAGGAGGGGGGATAAAAGCGTGGAATATTACCAGCTTCAAATCTACGCCTCTTAATTTTTTCCCCTCTTTTGCATATTTTGTGGAGATTTTTTGTAGCTCTTCTTTCGAGATTTGGCACTTTCTTTTTAAAGGAACTCTTTTTCTTCCAGAATTTCGCCGTTTAGATGTGCACCTGAAAAATCAGTAATATGGACACGGTAGAATTTTCCTGTTTTCGCCTTTTTAAGCACTACTGGGACATAGTTTATAGTTCTGGCCAGATAATTTCCTCTCTTTCCGTGGGAAGGGACAACCACATTAAACTCCTTTCCAACCATTTTTTCCATTCTCCTCCTCATATTTTCCAGATGAAGTTCAGTTATCTTCTGAGACCATTCCTTAACTTTATTGGTTGAAGGCCTCTTCCATCTATATGCTAATGTTTTGGGCCGAGGTGAAAAACGGGTGATGTTGAGAATATCAGGTTTAATCTTTTCCATAAGTTTCATCGTATTTTCAAAGGTTTCATCGTTCTCGCCTGGAAAACCAACTATTATGTCAGTGGATAGTGTCATTTCAGGAAATCTCTCTCGAAATCTGAAAACTATCTTCTCAAAATCATCTACTGTGTAGCCTCTGTTCATCTTTTTGAGAATTTCATTATCACCGCTTTGTACGGGTAAATGAAGAAACTTATAAACTTTGGAGGATGCATATGCTTCGAGAAGCGGATTCAGAATTTTTAAAGTTTCTCGAGGCTCCATCATACCTACTCGCAGGAGATATCTTCCTTTTAACGACACCAGTTTCTTTATGAGTGTGGGTAAGTCACTCTCAATATCTACCCCATAAGCAGCAGTATCCTGAGCACTGATTCTGATCTCTACCGCCCCTCTGTTGAGGACATTTTTTGCCATATTAACTATCCAATCCTCTCTTCTGCTCTTTATTCTTCCTCTGGCAACTTTGGTTATACAGTAAGTGCATGAGCCCAGGCAACCATTTGCTATGGGTATTGTTGCTATGGAATCCCAGATGAATACTTCATCTAAAGGTGATTTATCAACTCCAAGTATTTTGTGAGCATTTTCAAACTCCCATGTGGTAATAGGAATAATGTCATCTTTCAGCAACTCTCTCCTGGCAGAAGGGAGACATCCATAAACCACTATCTTCTTGCCGTATTTTTGCAACTTTTTTATTCTTCGAAGCATCCGATGCTCGGTATGCTCAATGACCACACATGTCCCAATGAGAATAATATCTGCCTTCTCTGCATTTTCTACGTGCTCCCCTATTGAGCGAGCAAGCATGAATGTTTCTGCAATGTTCTGTGAACACCCGTAAGCTTCCACATATACCTTCACCATCACACATTGAGTTTTAAGATAAAAATGTTATCACCAGCAGAAAAAGATTAAAATATGGAGATAAAATACCTTGAGAAAATGAAATGAGGTGAGGTTATGAGACCCATAGATATCTTTTATCAGGAGTCTTTGAAGCATTTTAAAGAGTCTGAGGGAAACGATGATGAATATAAATGGCTTGTAGGAGCAAGACTGGCATTGTTTAATTCCTATAAGAAGGAGCTAAATCTCAGATTTAAGCTTCTTAATGAATTATGTAAGAAAGTGAGGGGAAGAGTGTTGGATGTCGGTTCAGGAAGCGGTTTCCCGGCTCTCACCTTCTCTCTCTTGGACAACGTGAAAAAGGTTATTGGAATTGAAAAAAGATCGGAATACTCAGATTTTTTAAGCAAACTTGAAAAGAAAAACGAAAAACTGCGATTTATATATGTGGATTTTCTTAAGCTACCCACAAATTTAGGAAAGTTTGATAGTGTGGTATTTTTCTACATTCTCCATGATTTTGAACCAGAAACCTATCTAAATAAAGCTGTAGAATTTCTTAGTCCTGGTGGCCAGCTACTAATTGCAGATTTTGACATAAAAGGTCTGCGAGAGAACTGTAAAATTTTCTGCAGAGATAGAGATTTGAAAATAGTGGAAGATAAAATTATTGGTTCTGCAAATACCCATGGAGTTAGTGCAAACGCCTTTGTTTTGATTATCCAGAGAAAAGATCGCTCAAAATATCTAAAAGAGCCACCGGGGGGATTCGAACCCCCGACCTGCTGATTACAAGTCAGCCGCTCTACCGGGCTAAGCTACGGTGGCACTGCCACCAAATATCCCTCCCTCTTATAAATTTTTCTCCAAAGGGGCACCTTACGGTTTTCCTCCCTACACCCCTTGGTACAGGTAAACTCAGCTGAGGGGATCCTCTGTTACGATTCAGGCCTTTTTCTGAAATGAGAATCATATAAAGTTCCTGCACGGTGTTTAAAAAACATCTTACCGAGGAGTCTCCAAACTTAAGCATCACGTTTCACACAAAAATTATGGAATTCTGCTATCGACTGCGAGAAAATCCCGTGTTTTTCATAAAAATTACCCATCATAGCTCCCATTTTCCCCTTTCTACCGAATTTTCAAAGGATGCTGCTGCTGAATAAAAAGGAGGATAGAGAAGTTTTTGACCTCCTTAAATTCTGCGCTCATTCTCCTCTGCATCGTGCATTTTTCTGTAGTTTTTCTTTAAGTGGTAAACTCTTTCTTCTTAAGAAAGAGCTTGGAACATCTAAGGTGTTCCTTTTCAGCAGAAGTGAGAAGTTTAATAATTTCTTGCATATTCCCTTCTATGAATGTAAAGGAAGGAAAACTTAAACTGGAATGGGCAAACGAGCATATGCCAGTTTTGAAAGAAGTAAAAAGAAGATTTGTTGATGAAAAGCCTTTTTCTGGGCTGAAAATTGGAATGGCCCTTCATGTGGAGGCAAAAACCGGAGCACTGGCGCTGACACTTCAGAAGGGTGGAGCAAATGTTCGGCTCGCTTCATGCAATCCTTTAAGCACAGATGATGATGTTGTGGCTGCCCTCAGAGAGCTAGGAATGAATGTTTATGCAAAAAAAGGCGAGAGTAGAGAGGAATATTATAATAATCTCTACAGAGTCCTGGAGATGGAGCCAGATATAATAATAGATGATGGTGGAGATTTGACTACACTTCTTCATACAGAATTCAAGGAGCTTCCTGTGATGGGTGGAAATGAAGAGACCACCACAGGAGTAATAAGGCTCAGAAATATGGAAAAGAAAGGAATACTCAGATTTCCAATGTTCGATGTTAACGATGCAAAAATGAAGCATCTATTTGATAATCGCTATGGGACAGGACAGAGTACTCTGGACGGTATAATGAACGCCACAAATTTAACAATCGCAGGTAAAACTGTAGTGGTTGCAGGCTATGGATGGTGTGGAAGAGGCATAGCTATGAGAATGCGTGGTATGGGCGCCGATGTTATCGTTACGGAAATAGATCCTGTGAAGGCTATAGAGGCAAGAATGGATGGATTTAGAGTAATGAAGATGCTCTCAGCAGTGAAAGGAGCGGATTTTGTTGTGACAGCCACAGGAATGAAGGATGTTGTGCGAGAAGAGCATTTCTTGGCAGCAAAAGATGGGTGCATATTTGCCAACGCGGGACATTTTGATAATGAGGTTTCAAAGAGGGATCTTGAGAGGATAAGTGAGAGAAAGAGAAAAGTGAGAAAATTTGTGGAGGAGTATTTGGTTAGGGGCAAGAAACTATATCTCTTAGGAGATGGCAGATTAATAAATTTAGTGGCTGGGCAGGGACATCCGGTGGAAATCATGGATATGAGCTTTTCAATTCAGGCATTGACAGCGGAATATATTGCGAAGAACTATGAGTTGCTCGAAAATAGGGTTTATCCGGTACCTGAGGAAATAGATGAGCAGGTTGCAAGATTAAAATTGAGATCTATGAACATAGAGATTGATGAGCTCACAGAAGAACAGAAAAAATATTTGGAGGAGTGGAAAGAGGGGACTTGAATTGAATTTCTCTGCGAAAAGTAGATGAATATGGATTCAGAGCATCGAGTCTTCTCATCTTTCAAGGACCTCCCTAATTTTTAGTATGTAGTAATCATTTCCAGTACTCCTTTTCTCCTGGCAAGGTAATCCATAGAGAAGTAAAATGCTAGGGAGAGTGTGATAAAATATAGAGTGGTGAGGATGAAAAGCACTATGCAGCTTTCCAGAGAAATCACAGAGAGAATTGGATCTGGCTCAATGCCAAGCACACTTCTCCGCACGAGAGAGAACCAGTAGGTGGAGGGCAAAAATAAAGCAAATTTTGAGAGAAAGGATGGGAGTATGGAGAGAGGAAATATAACACCTGAAAGAAGGTAAAATAATCCTGCAAATGCTTCGCCTATTGAACCTCCGTATCTTGCAGTGAGCAGTGTTATGGTGTTGAGGAGCATCCCTGCGGACACCATGAAGATCCAGCCGAAAAGGGTTGTAAAAATAAGGAGAGGATAATTAAAGTGGTATGGGATGGGAATAAGAAACCCAAGAAATAGGAGAAAAATTACTGGAAAGATGCTGAGTAGAAATCGAGTGGCGGATCTTCCTATGAGGTAAGAATAATAGGAAGATGGCGAAATTATTATGTACTTGAGAGTCTGATAATGCTCTCTATCTTCATGTACAAGATATCCCAGATCCATCATTACCTGTCCCAAAATCATGTAAAATGCATTGCCTATATAAAGGAATGAGAGTGCCGTGGAGCCTACAATTCTACCCGTTGCTACATAGTACATGGCGATGAGAAGAAGAGAAGCGCCTACCGGTTTTGCAATATTATAAGTGAAAAACGTTATCGGCTTAGTCCAATTAGCCATAATCTGATAATCTAGCCACATGGCTGTTTTTATAGCTCTTATGTGTCCCTTCATTACAACCACCTCGTAATTATAGTACCCTTTGTTTTGCCTATCTTTTCCATTTTTTTCAGGAATATCCTGGCAAGGATGAAATAGAGAAATGTTAGCACCACCAGAATTATAAGCTCAAGATAAGGATTTAAGAGGGCATAGGGAATGGAGGAGGGGAATATGAGTTGCCTCATTGCATCGAGACCTAAGGTGAGTGGAATTATGGAAGCTGCAAGAGCAACAGATGAACCAAGAGCTTTCACGGGAAAATTCTGTCCTGAGAGGAAATAAATGGGCTCTTCAAAGAGACTGCTGAGAACCCACGCTTCTCTACCCCAGAGGAGAAAGAGGGAGGCAAACATCATCCCCATTGCGTACATAGCTGCAAGACATATCAGAAATACTGCAACTAGGAGAAGGGGTGATGTTAAGCTCATATGCACATGAAATAGCAAGGTTCCCAGGATAAGAACGCTAACAGCTCTTGTTGTAGTGCCAAACATTCCTCCTAAAGCCATACCTGCAAGAATACTTTCAAGAGATGCAGGGGCCATGATATAGTACTGCAAGTTTCCAACTTCTTTCTCCCAGTAGAATTGGGATGCCATTCCCCATAGAACATTGAGCCAGTATGCAGTCATTATGCCGCCAAGAATAACAAAACCCTCAAATT
>JAGHBQ010000100.1 GCA_021160945.1 Thermoplasmata archaeon | reverse complement strand
TAAGAAAGGTGATAGTTAAGCAATCTCAGAATATAGAAAGCACATATTATATTATAAAGAGGGCCCTAGAGGATAAAAAATTTACTAGAAAAATTCTTATTCCTGTAGCGCTGATCTTCTTGGCGTATGCAATTTCATCCCTTATTATAATGGCTTTGAAAATGACGTATCCTTCTTTTAGCTTCATCTCTCCGGGTACACTGGCACTTACCGTGATAACCCTTACCTTGGGGATTTATTTTATTGAAAGAGTTTATTCCGTAGGCTCAAAGATAAGAAAACTTATTGCGGGGGCAAGAAGAGCAATGGCTGAGGCAAAGATTACCATCATTTCAGATACTCTAGCAGTTCTTATAATTCTCACAGGTCTGGATTTTGCATATAATTCCGCTCTCGCAAGCAGTGATATAATAATTCAGATTCTTCTTTTCCTTCATACCCTTGTTCTCTGGGTGGTTTTTGCAGTTCTTGTGCGGGAAGGTGGTAAAACCTTTGACATCTGGGTTCATAAGGGAGAGTACACCGGATCCTTCTGGATTGCTCTTCTTTCAGTGATAGCAACAGGGATTATTATCTATGCAGCTCTTGACTATCTCCTCCTCATACTCAGCGCCGTGGGCAGTGCTTCGATTGTTCCAATAACCATAATGGTGATAAGTGGAGTAATTATAGCCATAATAGCTGCCATACTGAGAAGACAGATAAGAGAGGAGGAGAAGCATGAGATGGAAGCAGTGGGAGAAAATCTACAGGATGATTGAAAGTTATTTCAATTTTCCTCGGGAGAAAGAGTATAGGGCAAGGGATTATCTTTCCAAGCTTCTGGGCGATAATTTTGTGAGGGAGGGTGAATTGAAAAATCTTATTGGTGATGAAGTTTATGTTGTGGGCTTTTCACCGAATCTTGAGAAAGAAATCGATCTCATACCGAAGGATGCAACTGTATTGGCAGCAGATGATGCTGCTGTGATCCTCCATCAGCTTGGTATAGAGCCAAGATTGGTTCTCACGGATCTTGATGGAGACATATCATCGCTTCTGGAGATAAAAAATGCGGTTTTTGGCATCCATGCCCATGGGGACAATATTCATCTTCTTCACTATGTCCTTTTCTTCCGCAGAAGATTTGGAACTACTCAGGTGGAACCGGTATGGAATGTCTATAATTTTGGCGGGTTCACTGATGGAGATAGATGTGTATTCCTAGCGGCGCATTTCAATGCTCGCATTCATCTTGTTGGATTTGATTTCAAAAAGGTGAGAATTAAAGAAGGAAAGGATGTGGAGAGAAAGCAGAAAAAACTTCTCTGGGCAAAATACCTCATTGATGAAGCGAGGAGAAGGGGCGCAGATATACTCTGGGAAAATTTAAATGGGAGATAATTATTATTCTGTGAAGATGATTATACTGGAGCCACAGATTGCAACTATTCTAAGCGCACTGATGGTAATTTATATAGGGATAGTTGTCGAAAAATACTATGTGAGCTGGAGCAGCGTGTACGCCAACACCCTGAGCTTCATAATTCTTCTTGGGTCTATAGATATAAGTGAAACAGTGTTTCTTTTTCTCCTTGCCTATACTATTCTTGGATATGTAGCAGTAAAGCTGAGATGGAAGAAAATTTTCCCCTTATTTGGATGCAAAACCTACGGCTCATTGGTTCTCGTTCTCACCCTTGGCTCTGAGGGATATCTATTGGGAATCTACACAGTAGAATCCGTTATTATCTCTTGGGTTATTGTAGCGCTTGTTGTGCATCTCATCGGAAGATGGTATATAAAATACTCTCGAAAGAGGCGAAGGATATGATAAGAGATATTCTCAACGAGTATCGGTGGAGGAGGGACAGGGATTTTTCTCTTATTGTGATTCACTATATTGATAGATTGAGACCCGAGGGTTATGCACTACTCAAAGGTGAGGATATAGTTGATATGGGAAGCAAGTTTATATTCACCAAGAGGGGAATGATACCGTACCATAGAATCATAAGAATTCTCTATAATGGGAAAGTCATTTACCAGAGAGTGAAGAGTTCTGAAAGACATAATAGAAAACAAAAGAAGTAAATGTACCTGCAAGTGTACCTGTCACAATTCTAATTAAATTACTGCTTTCGTATGAGGTGAAAAGTTGCAGTAAACCATCGAGAACAAGAGGCAGTATGACAATGATGTAGAGAGAGAAACCAATTCTTAATTTAAAGAGTGAGCCTATAAATGCGCCAAAGGCCATACCAAGAAATATCCCCGTGCACCTTGCACAGTAAGCCATCTGGTTTCCATTTAGAAAGAAAGATCTATCGGCATGTTGATGGCACATAAAATCTCCAGAGAAATATACTCCTCGAGATATTGGATTCTTAATATTATTTTTTATATAAGGTGTATTATCCATAATGCTAACCATTCCATTATTTCCCAGATAAATTGTTTGGGGTGCTTGGGTAAAGGGTGTGAGAAATAGGAGAAGAAGCCATGCAAAGAGTAGAATAAATGCCAAAAATGATAAGGGGGTAAGCTTATTTTTCTTCTTTATGTCCATCGTGAGACTTTCCAATAACCGTTCCCTGGTATTTTTCACCATTCATCACCTTTTCGAGTTCTCTTATTTCACTTCCAATGATCACTATCTCTATTCTGCTTCTCTCAGCTATTTTTAAAGACAGAAGATCAAATGGTATATTTAGGCCAGCATTCATCTTCCTCTCCATAAATAGCTTCTCGGCATCCTCATAGCTCATATATTCTATGAGCTTTGCATCTCTGTGAACCTTTGGATCTCTATCATATATTCCTCCTACAGAGGTCATGTTGATCACTCTTCTCTCTCCAGCTCTCTCAGCTAATAGAAGGGAGACCGCATCGGTGGTATGTCCTGGCTCCGTGCCTCCCATAACAATAACATTGTAATTTTTGCCTGCAACAAATGCCTCTTCGATATTTTCTGCAACCTTGGGATAGGAATAATCACCAATGAGAAGATAGGCATTCAATCTCGTAGCAAGTATACCCATATCATCCAGTATGTACTGGTTGAGCTTTAGTTTTTGACCGGCCATTATATATTTTCTGGCGGTTTTACCTCCACCTACAACAACGTAGAATTTGTATCTCTTGGAGTATTTCTGCAGAAATTCACGGAATTTTAAAATATACTCCAGATTTATCTCCTCACCTGCCACTATGGAGCCTCCGAGGGAGATGACGGTCATAGAGAGATTATGCGGTTAGTGTATTAAAAAATTTGCATGTTATGGGACAAGTTTTACATATAAGAGAGAGATTGGGGAATAATGAGAAAAAAGATTCACAGGATTTTCGTAATTCTAGTTCTCCTTCTCGCCCTGTTGGTAATGACAACCGGCCATCCCTCTAAAGGGGACCACACAATTCCACCTCTTATTATAAATGAAATTGCTTTTAACACCACAGATCCAGAGGCGGTCTGGTTTGAGCTATACAATCCCACTGAGCAAATTATAAATTTAAGTGATTGGAGATACTCTTTTGAAGGAGTATACTGTGTATTTTCTCTTCCACCCATAACTCTAAAACCTCATGGTTATGTGGTGATAACCCCATCTGTTGATAATTTCACCCGTTACTGGAGAACAAATATTTCTAATGTTTACTCTGGCGCAGTGTTTCCTCTCGATGGTAATTTAAGTATTTTCAGAGTAAATTCTAATGAGAAAGATGTGGTGAGGGTTTTACAGAGAACTTTACCACTCAACTGCTCCTGGGCAAGATATAGGGATCATCCTTACACCGGTGATTTTACAGAAGATTTTTATTTGGAAGAGCAACCCACTCCGGGCATGCCCAATAACAAAGAAAAAGGTACATTTTCATATTTCTTTAAGCTGATGGGGTACATAACTATAGGCATACTTTTGATAGGGACTATGGTTCTTATACCTCATTTGGTGGCATATCGCATAAGAAAGAAGAAGGGATTGATTTAAGCATCTTTACCTTCCGAAAATCGAGAAAAAATTACTAAAATCGTAATATTTATTAGGTGGGACACAATCTTCTATTATGTGTCTTGCTATTCCAGGGAAAGTTGTGGAAATTCGTGATAATCTAGCCATTGTAGATTATGGAGGAGTGAGAAGAGAGGCAAGGATTGATTTTATAAGGGAGCTTAAGGTGGGCGATTATGTAATCGTTCACACAGGATTTGCCATAGAAAAGATGGATGAAGAGGCAGCTAAAAGAAGTATAGAGGCGTGGGATGAACTCTTGAGCTCAGATGAGCCCCATATTCTGGAGGATTGAAATTGCTCTCTGAATTCAGAGATAGAGAAATAGCAAAAAAAATTCTCAAAAGAATTTTTGAGGAAGCGAAGAAAATAGGAAAGGAAGTAAGATTCATGGATGTATGCGGTACCCATGAAGATACAATTACCAGATTTGGAATAAGGGCACTTCTTCCAAAGAATGTGAAAATTCTTGCGGGTCCAGGGTGTCCTGTGTGCATAACTCCTGTTGAGGATATAGTTAGAATGATGGAAATTCTAAAGAGAGAAAAAGAAAAGATGATTGTCACGACGTTTGGAGATATGTACAGGATTCCTACACCAAAGGGGAGTTTTGCGGATATGAAAAGCGAGGGCTATGATGTCAAGATAGTTTACTCCATATACGATTCTTACAAGATTGCAATGAGGAATAAAGAAAGGACTGTTGTTCACTTTTCACCAGGATTTGAGACCACAACAGCCCCCACGGCAGGTATGCTCTGGGAAGTTATAGAAAAGGGAGTTGAAAATTTCAAAATATATTCAGTTCATCGTTTAACCCCGCCTGCTGTGGAATACCTTCTGCGAGAAGGTACAACTTTAAATGGACTCATAACTCCCGGGCATGTATCCACCATCATAGGGGTGAGAGGATGGGAGTATCTTACAAGAGAATACAAGGTACCTCAAGTTATCTCAGGATTTGAACCTATTGATGTTCTCCTCTCTATACTCATGCTTCTCAAGATGCTTAGGGATGAAGAGATAAGAATTGAGAATGAGTACACCCGTGCGGTAAAATATAAGGGCAATGAGGAGGCTCAGAAAAAAATAGAGGAATTGTTTGAAGTTGTAGATGCAAAATGGAGAGCTCTTGGAGTCATACAGAGAAGCGGTTATTCGCTTAAAGATAAATATGGAGATTATGAAATATCTAACCTTTATGATATTGAAGTGGAAGAACTTCCTGATTTGGAGAGAGGATGCAGATGTGGTGAAGTTCTTAGAGGTCTTATTCTTCCTACTGAGTGCCCCCTCTTTGGAAGAGTTTGCACCCCTCGCCATCCTGTAGGTCCATGTATGGTATCATACGAAGGGACATGTCAGATCTTTTATAAGTATGGCTCCCTCTACGGGTGAGAAAATGGCCTATCTGCTGAAAGTGGACGGTGTAGTTCAGGGAGTGGGTTTTCGACCCTTTGTTTACAGAATTGCATATAAATACGAAATAAGAGGTTATGTAAAAAATCTGGGAGATGCAGGAGTGGAAATTTTTGTCGAGGGAAGAAAAGAGAATGTGGATAAATTCTTAAATTCTTTGAAAAATGAAGCTCCACCCCTTGCTAAGGTTGAAAATCTTAAAATAGAGGAAGTGAACTCAAGGGGGTATAAGGACTTCAGGATTGAAAAAAGTTCCATGGGAAACGGAGCAGGAGATTCTATAATACCTCCAGATGTGGCTATATGTGAAGACTGTCTTCGCGAATTGTTTGACCCAAAAGACAGGAGATACCTTTATCCCTTCATCGTATGTACCAACTGTGGACCTAGGTTCAGTATAATAGAAAGTTTACCTTATGACAGGGAGAATACCAGTATGAGAGATTTTCCAATGTGTGAATTATGCAGAGAGGAATATAAGGATCCCCTTAACAGGAGATATCATGCAGAGCCCACATGCTGTGAAAAATGCGGACCAAGATATGAGCTCTATACAAAAGATGGAAGGAGAGTTGAGAGGGAGCCTTTAAAAACTGCGGCCAGACTGATAGATGAAGGAAAAATAATTGCAATAAAAGGGATTGGAGGTTTTCATATAGCGTGTGATGCCACCAATGAGGAAGTGGTAAGAGAACTGCGAAATAGATTGGGTAGAGAACAGCAACCCTTTGCCATCATGGTCAAGGATCTCGATACCATAAAAAAGATTGCTTATGTAAATCCAGAAGAGGAGGAGGAGCTTAAAAGCTACAGGAGACCCATAACTCTTCTCAGGAAAAAAGGGAAATTTCTGGCAGAATCTGTAGCTCCGGGATTGCATACTGTGGGGATAATGCTTCCTTATGCGGGAGTGCACTATATTCTCTTTCACTATTCCTCATCGCCAGCCTACGTCATGACCTCTGCGAATTATCCCGATATGCCCATGGTTAAAGATAATGAAAAAATATGGGGTATGATAGATGCTGTAGATTATATTCTTCTTCACAACAGGAGAATTGTCAATAGAATAGATGACAGTGTTGTGAGATTTGTGGATGGAAAAAGAGCCATAATAAGAAGAAGCCGTGGTTTCGTTCCTCTGCCCATAGAGATGCCGTTCAGCTATAATGGAATTGCACTGGGTGCAGAACTGATGAACTCAATCTCTCTTGTGAAGAAGAGAAAAATTTATCTCAGTCAGTACATAGGGAACACCTCAAAAATTGATGTTATGGATTTCCTTCAGGAAGCCATTGAGAGATTCAATAAAATACTTAAAATGAAGGATTTCGATCTCATCATAGTGGATTCTCATCCACTTTACAACACCTCGAATTTTGGGAGAAAAATGGCAAAGGAGATAGATGTGGAAGTTCTGGAGGTGCAGCATCATTATGCCCATATTGCTACCCTTCTTCTTGAGAATAAAGTTAAGGAGATCGTTGGAATAGCTGTTGATGGTGTGGGTTATGGAAGCGATGGTAAAATCTGGGGAGGTGAGATAATTTACCTGGGAAAAGATGGAGTAAGAAGGTACTCGCATATCACCTACTATCCCCTGCCGGGAGGAGATCTTGCCTCCTATTACCCCATCCGCTCCTTAGCAGGATTATTATCTCTGGAATATGGAGAGGATGAGATCAGAGAGCTCCTCTATAAATTTACTCCGGGAGCCATAAGTAGTCTGAAGTATGGGGAAAGAGAGTTTGATATCATACTCCAGCAGATAGCTAAGAGGATAAATGTGAGTGAAACTTCATCAACGGGAAGATTCCTAGATGCCATATCATCCCTCCTCGGTGTATGTTATTGCAGAACCTATGAAGGAGAACCTGCTATGAAACTGGAAAGTTTTGCATTGAAGTCCAGAGGATATGAGGAACTTTCTATCCCTTGGGAAAAGGAGATAAGGGCACATAAAATTCTTCCGCAGATACTTGAAGCCCTGCGGAAAGGGATGAAAAAAGAGAAACTTGCATATGCCACTCACAAAGCCATAGGCAAAGCCCTAGCTGAAAAAGCTATGGAAGTTGCAGAAAATCTTGGAATAAAAGATATAGGGGTGAGTGGGGGGGTGGCCTGCAATCAGATAATTATCGAAGAAATTAGAAACAGGGTGGAGAGCAACGGTTTCCTATTTCACACAACTCAAGATATTCCACGAGGGGACAATGGAATAAGTGCAGGGCAGGCTTATTTAGGAGGCATGTATCTGGAAGGATATGTAAAAAAGGATGAGGTGAGATAAATGAAAATTAAAATGATGCATGGAGCAGGTGGAGAAGCCATGGACGAGCTAATAAGAGAGCTAATTCTTAACACTTTCCATCTAAAATCTATGGGTAAGGTGAGTCTTGATGATCTAGATGATGGTGCCAGTGTTACTCTTGGAGCTCATGAGCTAGTATTCACCATAGATGGTCATACGGTAAAACCTTTATTCTTTCCAGGTGGTGATATAGGTCGCTTGGCCGTAAGCGGTACTGTAAATGATCTTGCGGTGATGGGTGCAAGACCCCTTGCCCTGGCAGTTTCTCTTATAATTGAAGATGGTTTTGATGGAGATGATCTCAAAAAGATTCTGAAATCGATGGATCTTACCTCTCAAGAAGTTCCCGTAGCCATAATAACAGGAGATACCAAGGTAGTTGAAGATAAAATAAGCGTGTTTGTAATCACGGCCGGCATAGGTAAAGCCGAAAGAATAATAAGAGATTCCGGAGTGAAGGAGGGAGACGCTATCCTTATCAACGGTGGAATAGGAGAGCATGGTTTTGCCATAATGAGTGTTCGTGAGGGAATTGAGTTTGAAACACCTTTAAAGAGTGATGTAGCTCCTGTTTATTCCTTGATAAGGGATGTTGCCTCTGCCATAGGGTGGGAAAATATACACGCTATGAAGGATCCTACCCGAGGTGGTCTGAGTGAAGCACTCAACGAGATGGCAACAAAATCGGGTGTGGAAATAAAAATATGGGAAGATAAAGTTCCAATTGAAGAGGCGGTGAGAGCCGCAGCTGAAATGCTCGGAATATCACCCTTCTCTGTGGCCAATGAAGGAAAGGTTGTCATGTCCGTTGATAAGGAATTTGCAGAGGATGCGCTGGAAGCCATGAGAAAAAATCCACTGGGAAGGAAAGCCGCAATAATAGGTACGGCCTCGAAGGAGTATGTGGGGAAAGTTATTGTTGAAACTGAAATTGGAGGGAGAAGATTTCTTGAGAGACCTCTTGGGGATCCTGTGCCCAGAGTGTGTTGAATTAAATGAATGATCTTATATAATTGATTAGGATATAAACATTTAGTGGTTGAATAGATGTTGCAACGGTATTGATTTATATAATATCAATTCTTGGTATGGCAAGCTAAGGTATTCGTGTGATAATAGGTATAAAGAAGAACTATGAAAAAGCGGCTTCAGCGGGAAAGAAAACAAGAGATTGGTTTGATCCAGCAAGATTGTTAATAAGTCTTCTTATAGGATTTGTCACAGGAATACTCGCTGTAATATATCTTTGGGATGTGGAGATTGATCGTCTTTTTCTACTTAGTATAATAGCTACAGGTTACTCTGAAACTGATTTCATCGAGAGAATCATAAAGAGATATATACCAGAAACTGAGGAGAAAAAATAAATAAAAAGGAGTTAAAGCCAGTAGAGCCAGAAGAAATATATCCCAAAGATTACAGCTAGGATGTACATCAGGGGGCTTACCTCCCGGTATCTCCCGCTGGCCAGTTTAGCAATTACATAAGTGATTATTCCTGCACCGATACCGTTGGAAATACTGTAGGTAAAGGGCATAGTAACAAGAGTTACAAAAGCAGGTATGTATTCGGTGTAATCCTCGAAATTCACAAATCTTATGTTAGAGAGCATGAAAAGACCTACTAGGATAAGTGCAGGTGCAGTTGCAGCAGATGGAACTAAGGCAACGATAGGTGTTATGAATAGGCCTATGGTGAAGAGAAGAGCAACAACCACGCTTGTTAGACCTGTTCGGCCACCTTCCTCTACACCTGCAGCGCTTTCTATATATGTGGTAACTGTGGAGGTTCCAAGGAGGGCGCCGAATGTTGTGCCTATGGCGTCTGTGAGTAGCATTCTGGTGAGGGGTTTCTCAGGAATGTTGCCTTTCTCATCCAGATCCCCCACTTTGGCAGATAATCCAGTAACAGTACCCAGAGTATCAAAGAAATCAACCATGAGGAAGGCAAATATTACACCTATAGCTCCCACATTAAAAAGACCGACAAAATCCATGTGTAAAGCTATAGGCGCTATGGATGCAGGCAGAGATAGAGGCGAAGATGGAAGAGAGAATCCTGCAGGATACAACTGGGATGCAGCTCCTGAGTCGAGAGTTGCCCAGATAACTGCAATTGCTGTAGAGCCCAGAATGCCCCAGAGAAGAGCTCCCTTAATTCTGTTTACAAACAGTATGATGGTTATGATCAGACCTATGAGTGCTATAGCAACTGAAGGAACGTTGATATAATTCAGAGATACTAGTACACCTACAGCCTCTCCTGAGGAAAGAAGTTCTTGTGCAGTGTATCTAATGAGATGCGCATCATTCAGGCCTATAAATGTCAGAAACAGTCCTATTCCCGCGCCAATGGAGTATTTGAGGGCTACGGGAAATGCGTTGGCTACCATAGTACGTACTTTTGTGACAGATAGCACAATGAAAATCAAGCCTTCTATGAAAACTGCCGCCAAGGCGATTTGCCATGTATAACCCATTACTATTACCACGCTGTAGGTAAAGTACGCATTGAGACCCATCCCTGGAGCCAGTGCGTATGGTTTTTTTGCATAGAGACCCATGATAATAGTAGCCACTGCAGTAGCTATCACCGTTGTTGTGACCAAGGGAGCAAAGGGCATGCCTGTCTGACTGAGTATAGCTGGATTAACAAAAATAATGTAGGCCATAGTCATAAAGGTAGTGAAGCCTGCAATAATCTCTGTTCTCACTGTTGAGCCCTTTTCACTTATTCCAAAAAACGAGTCAAGTTTTTCAGTCCATGTCATGCAGCCACCAAAGTAAATATGTCTTTCGGATATTTAATTTTTTCACCTCTTTTTACTCCACTGTGGTATCTGGAAATCAGTTCGTCGGTTGTGTGTCATCATTAGCACCTCCTATCATATTCTCAACTAACCTTAGAAAATTGCCAGGCATTATATCCTGTGCTTTTCTGTAGAATGCCTTCTCCGGAGTTTCAAGCTCATGGAGATTGAGGGACATGTGATGTCTGACGCAATTATCTGCGCCCATCTCACACTTATATCGTAAAGCTTCGCCACATACTTCGTAGCTAACCCGTGCTCCACTATGTCCTTCGCTATGTGCATCTTGTCCTCATAGCTCAGCTTCTGTTTCTTGTGCATCAATTCCTCATATATATCTTTGCGAAGTATTTTCCAGACAACACCCCCTCCTTTTTACTCCACATCAAAGCTTATTTCCAGCAACTGTTTTGATTTGCGATATCTTGTTTTCCTTATTTTTATGCTTCCTATTTCATCTGTTGTCTGTGTATGCTCCTTATTACAAGCATTCACATTCCAGTTTTTGATAACAACAATCTTTAAGGTTCTTACATCATCGGGTATAGGAAAAAGATCATAAATCTCTTTGCCAAATTTTTTCTCTGCCTCCTCCCTGGGTAAGGTGTAAATTTTTATTGGAACATTTTCCCTTATTTTTTCATTGCTCAGCTTTTCAATTTTCTTAATCTCCTCTTGTGAGGGTTTTCTTTCAAACTTCACAGTCAATCTTCCATGGAAACCTTTCACATACACACTGGCTGTCCATTTGGCACCCAGAACCCTAACAACAGCACCCTTGAGGACATGAAGGGCTGTGTGCGTCCTTATTTCCACATCCTCCATAGAGAGAGGAAATAAGCACAGGATATTTATCTTTTACAGTCCCCAGAAGGGTTTTTCCTTTCTTTTAATTCCAGCTATCTCCTCCAGAACCTGTTGTTCTTCATAGCTCAAATTCATTTTGAATAACTTCCTACCATGAGCCTCGGGTATATCTATGTAATAGACCTCTCCAGCTTTTAATTGTCTACCAATGGTTACATCATCTATGGCTATGGCAACCTCTTCCCCCATTATTGCCTCCAAAACGTTGGTATCATCCTTCCTTATGCTCTTTATTCTGCCCACAACTCTTCCGTCTTCTCTAAGAATTCTTTGCCCTACCCGAATTCTACCACCTAATACGCGTACTCCAACTATGGCTGGCTTGCTTAAACGAAATACATATTCGGGAAGTATCTTAAACTTTCCAGGGAAGGTAATTTCCATTCTCTTCTCCGCCTCAAGCTCTCTTTTTTTCTGCTCCATCCATTCCTTGTAATCCTCAATTATTTTGTAAATCACATTGTTGGTGAAAATCTTTATTTTATGGGCCTCTTTCTCCGCCTCTGGAAGAACACGAACATTGAATCCAAGAATGACGCGATAAAGCGGATTTCTTATCGTTAAAGAGTCCACAATATCCCTTTTGCTTATGTCCCCTATATCTGCCTTCTTTATGGGTATACCTTCCTGCTTTAACTCGTAAGCGAGTGCCTCTAAAGAGCCAAGGGCATCTGCTTTTACCACCACACCCTCCTCCTGAAGCTCTATATTTATCCCAGTTTCTTTCTTTACCCTATTCACTACATCCTGAATATTCTCATTGGCAACTATAACCGGAGAGCCCGCTAGGGCATTCTCCAGACTTGGTGCGGCTATTTTTATGCCCGCGGCAGCATGAACCTCTTTCACACTTAGAAATCTATCTCGTGGATCTCTCATCTCATCTAGGGGCTTAGGTTTTAGGATAGCCTTTATCTTGGTTACTATTGGTTCAGATGTGGTGCTTCCCACAACTATGGTATCCCCTTTTCTAAATGTACCAGAATAAACAATTACATCTATTGTCTTGCCTAATCCACGCTCCTCTTTTACCTCAAGAACTGTACCTTCCCCTGGTCCTTCCTCTGTACGCAGATGTCTTTCAAGAAATTTTTGAGCAAGACCAACCAGAACAAGAAGAAGATCCGCAATGCCTGTACCCAGCTTGGCACTCATCGGAATTATGGCAACATTCTGTGTGAAATCGGAGATTCGATCATACCGCTCTGCTGAAAAACCCATTTCATAGAGCTTTTCCACTATGGAATATATCTTTTCATCAATGGCTGTCTGAACTCTTTCCTTCTGCTTTTGAATTGCAACAACGAATGGTTCATTTTCGCAGTTTTTCCATCCGAAAATAAGGTCTATTTTGTTTGCAGCAATCACAAAGGGTGTGCGATATCTTTTAAGAATATTTATGGACTCTACCGTCTGAGGCATTATGCCTTCGTTTATATCTATAACTAGAACTGCCAGATCAGCAAGACTTCCACCCCTCGCTCTTAGGGTGGTGAAAGCTTCATGACCTGGCGTATCTATGAAAAGAAGACCCGGAACTTTAAACTCTCTTTTTATTAATTTACCGCAAATTCGGTAAATGATATCTATGGGAACCTCCGTGGCTCCTATGTGCTGGGTTATTTTTCCTGCCTCTCTCTGGGCAACAGAAGTACCTCTAATCCTGTCAAGAAGTGTGGTTTTGCCATGATCCACATGACCAAGAACACTCACTATTGGTTGCCTGATACTCATTTCAATCCGTGATTGTTCCATCCCTTTTAATGGTTTTCTTTTAAATTGCTAAATCCAATAAAATTTAAGTGTTTAGAGGCAATATGGTTTTATTATGGCATCCACAGTCCGCATCATCTTTTTCGGAACTGGAGGTTCATGGCCTTCTCCTGATAGAAATGTAATAAGTATAGGGCTTCAGGTGGATAGTGAGGTTCTTCTCTTTGATTGTGGCGAGGGGACGCAGAGACAGATGATGCATACAAATATGAGCTTTATGAAAATCAAAAGAATCTTTATCACCCATTACCATGGAGACCATTTTCTCGGTCTTGCGGGACTCATTCAGACAATGACTCTCAATGATAGAAAAGAGCCTCTGGAAATTTATGGACCAAGTAGAACAGTAGATATTCTAACCAACTATCTTTCCTTGGGATACTATTCCCTCACATTCCCCATTAAATTGTACGAGCTGGAAGGAGGAGAAACTCTGGATTTTGGAGATTATACAATTTCCACGCTGAAAGTCGCGCATCCAGTGCCAACCCTGGCATACGCTTTCAAGGAAAAGGATATACCTCGAATAGATAAAAAGAAGGCGGATAAGTATAGGCTTGATAGTAAAATCCTGGAAAAACTTAGAAAAGAGGGAGAGATAATCCATAATGGCAAAAGGATAAGTATAGAGGATGTGAGGGGCGGTATAAGAATTGGCAGAAAAATAGTTTATTCGGGGGATACTGCCCCTATAAAAGAGATGGAAGATTTTGCAAGGGATACCGATATACTGATCCACGAGGCGACAGTAGAATCTTCGCTTGAGGAGAAGGCAAATCAGTATGGTCACAGCAGCGCAAGACAGGCAGCACTTATTGCAAAGAATGCTAGAGTGGGAGAACTTCTTTTAGTTCATATAAGTCCTAGATATAAAAACACCTCTTCGATAGAAAAAGAGGCAAAAGCAATATTCCCGAGAAGCAGAGTGGTCAGAGATCTGGAGGAAGTTGTTGTGAAAGTGCGAAAGAATCAAGGCTCTTTGTAAATAACATATCTTTTCCCATTTAGTTCTCCAGCCAAGCAGTTTTCATCTCTCTCCACAATCATTATGGTGCCAAATGGGTCTATTTCAAACCTCTTTTTCATTGAAGCCCACCCACCATAATCAAAATAAGGGGAATATGATAACTATTTAACTTTTATCCTAATCCCAAGAGACAATGTCCTTAACGTGCTCTTTTGCCCACTCTCTTCTTTCATGAAGATCCCTCAGCCACTGGGTAAGGAGTTCTGTAGCCTCCTTTTTGCACGCTCCACATACACGCTCACCTGCTTTGCAGTCTTCATATATTTTCCGGAGATAGCGGTCATCGTCCACAAGATGATACACAAAGAGTTCGTACACTGCACATATCTCCGGATTGCCTCCGTATTTCCTGTGCTCCTCCAGCGTTGCACCGCCTCCTGTCTTTGCATTTCTGACCTTCTTCATGGCCTCCTCTGGACTATCTGTGAGAAATATAGCGGTCTCGGGCATAGAGGATGACATCTTCCCTCCAGTGAGACCTGTCATAAGACGATGGTATGTGGCTGCTGGAGGATAAAAACTCTCAAGATTGAAATTTTTCTCTAAGGATATTAGGGCATCATCTATCCTAATGTAATCCTGTGGCGCTGCATCCAGAACATAGAGTGCTCTATAAGGCACATTCATTTCAAATTTTTGAAATCCACACTCTTCAAGCTTATTCCTTGCCTCCTCCAGCCTCTTTTTAACATTCTCTCCTTTATAAAATACTCCCATCCCCCTCTCCTGGGGAGAGATGCTGAACATTCGCCATCTGGAAACTATGTCACGAGTTAGCCTCATGTGAGGATCTTGGTCCACACCTACAGGCACTATTATCGGACGGCGTCCTCCAAATTTCTCGTACTGCACATGGAGAATGTCTCCCACCTGTATGAGCGGGGAGAATATATGCGCCATATTAGTCTCCCCGGAAAATCCGTATATTGCAAGAAATTCGCTTAAATTCACTTTTTTTGCAAGTTTCCATGCGATGTCTTTTACTTCCTGTCTCCTTGATTGAAAATAAACCTCTGCCCTATCAGGGTTCATCCCCAGCGCGATGTAACTCGGAACATACTCCTCCAGCGATATCTCCTTCGCCTTTTCCAGGGATATTCCACGGGATGCAAAAGCCTCTATGTCCGCAACGGTGATGTGAATATCTGCACCCAGGTTCTGATAATACACCACCTGGTCAATTGTCATCTTGTGTCCGAAATGCATTTTCCCGGAAGGCATCAGACCTGTGAGAACCCCGAATCGTCCACCTCTCTTTATTCTATCATAGATGTATTC